>JAVBYB010000519.1 GCA_030824255.1 bacterium | reverse complement strand
CCAGACCCGACTTCGAGCACATCTCTTCCACCGCCAACGAAACGGTGAAGTTGCTGCGCTCGCTGGACCGAAAGAAAGAGCGCGTCGAGACAGGCCTGTTTCTCGCGGAGGGCGCTCGCCATGCGGAAGAAGCGTTGGCCAATGGCTGGTCGCCAGCTTACGCGTTCGCCAGCCAGGCGGCGCTGGATCGCCCCCAGACACGTGCGCTGCTGCTGCGCATGAAGTCGGCCGGCGCCCGTGTGCTCACCGGCACCGAGAAGATCCTCGTGACGCTCTCGCGCAAAGACAATCCGCAGGCTGTCATTTCTGCTTTCCGGCAGCGCGTCACCAATCTTGCGGACCTGTCTGTGACGGGCTCTCGCCGCTTCATCGCTCTGTACGAAGTGCGCGACCCCGGCAATCTCGGGACGGTCATTCGCACGGCCGACGCAGCAGGATGCGATGGCGTGATCCTGCTCGGCCAGACTTGCGATCCCTTCTCCGTGGAAGCCGTGCGCGCGAGCATGGGATCGCTGTTCGCCATGCCGATCGTCGCGACCAGCTTCGAAGAGTTCAATGCATGGCGGGTCGACGTCGGTGCGCGCATGATCGCCGCTTCGATGCGTGGCGCACAAGCGCACGACAAGGCGACGTTCGGCGAACGCTCCGTGATCCTGATGGGCAATGAGCAATCGGGGCTTCCGCCTGAGGTGGAGGAGGCCTGCGATGAGCTTGTTCGCATTCCGATGATGGGCAAGGCCGACAGTCTCAACCTCGCCATCGCCACCAGCGTCATGACGTATGAGGCGTGGCGCGCCACTGGCTACAAGGGCGCCAACCGATGAGCGCTTCCGATTTCCAGCTGCTGGTCAGCGACGACTGGTCCGACTACCAGCTTCTCGATTCAGGCGATCTCCGCAAGCTGGAGCGGTTCGGCAAGGTGCGCGTCAATCGGCCTGATCCACAGGCTTTCTGGAAGCCTAAAATCCCGCTTGAAGGCTGGAAAGCCGATGCTGTTTTCTCGGCGAAGACCGACGACGATGATCGCGGCGCATGGGCGTTCACCGGCAAGCAACCGCCGGAAGACTGGCCCATCGGCTGGAACGGACTGAAGCTCAACGCCCGTCTCGCCGCTTTCCGCCACATGGGCGTTTTCCCTGAGCACTCTGTCCATTGGCGCTGGGCAATGGATCAGGTTGCAGCAGCGAACCGCCCGATCAAGGCGCTGAACCTGTTCGGGTATACGGGTATCATGTCATGCGCGCTGGCCAAGGCGGGCGCAGAAGTCGTCCACCTCGACGCGTCTCCGAAATCAATTGCGCAGGGCCGCGAGAACGCAAGCCTTTCGGGTCTCGACGGCGCGCCTATCCGCTGGATCACTGACGACGCGATGAAGTTTGTTGAACGCGAACTTCGCCGTGGCTCCAGATATGATGTGGTGGTGCTCGACCCGCCGAAGTTCGGCCGCGGTCCGAAGAACGAAACCTGGCGCTTCGAGACAGACTTCCCGATCCTGCTGGATCATGTCCGCACACTGCTCAGCGACCGGCCGCTGTTCGTCATCGCCACGGTCTATGCCGTGCGCCTGTCTTACATCGCAGTTGGTCAGGCTTTGGCGACCGCCATGGTTGGCGGCAACGTCACATCAGGAGAGATGGCAATCCGGGAGTCATCTGACCGGGATGTGGTTCTGCCCACCGGCCTGTTCGCGCGCTGGCAGCCCTAGGCGCCGACCGGCGGCGTGTCGCCCACCCGCGGCTTGATCTTGGAGATGACCGACGAGAAGCTCAGGCACGGGCGGCCATCTGCCGTGATCAGCCCGCGCACGTAGATCAGCCGCCCGCCCGCGCGCGTGACCTCACCGGTTGACTCGATCACTTCCCCGACCCTGGCCGACGACAGGAAGTCAGCCGAAAGGTTTACGGTGACCGCTGGCCCGCCTTGATGGTGGTCCTCGCAGATGGCGAAGCAGGAAAAGTCGGCAAATGTCATGAAGCAGCCGCCATGCATGAAGCCGCCGCCATTCATGTGGCGCGGTTCTGCAATGAAACGGCTGATGGACCGGTTGTTCTCGTCCCGGCGGTAATAGAAGGGTCCGACGCCGTTTTCGAAGGCGTCGTGGGGCCAGGTTCGCCATCCGGCCCAGACGCCGGTCTCGATCAGGACGGAAGAGCTCATTAACGCAATCCGGGAGGGCTGTTTTCCTTGTCCCTAGCCGCCCCGGCACGCCTTGTCATGTCCCGCCTTGAACTCGCCGCGCAGATCGCGTATGGCGTCCGCCTCGACTACAGGGGTGTAGCTCAGCTGGTAGAGTGCCGGTCTCCAAAACCGGATGTCGCAGGTTCGATCCCTGTCGCCCCTGCCAGTCGATCGATCTGACAATCAAGCCGCCAGACCCGCCCTTGCGCTCACCCGCTCCCGCCATGCTGCGAGGTTGGGGTGCTCCGCCTCCCATGGCTTGAACTTCACCAGCTTCCCGAAGCCCAGCGCCACGTGGAGCGTGATATCCGCGATGGTGAAGCGATCGCCCGCGACGTAGGTAGACTCGCTTAGCCGCCTGTCGAAGAAGGTCGCGACTTTTCTTGCGCGTCCCTCGGAAATGCCGGCCCATTCCGCGCTCTGCGGCTTTTCCAGTTCCGCCATTGCGGGGTGCGAGTTGCGGAACCAGCCGGCGATCTGCATGAAGTAGGTCAGCTCGACGCGGCGATCCCACATCTCGATTTTCGCGCGTTCCAGCGGATCGACGCCCATCAGGTTAGGTTCGGGATAAAGACCTTCCAGATATGTACAGATGGCGCGGCTCTCCGAGAGACCGGTCCCATCCTCAAGCTCCAGCACTGGCACATGCGCCATGGGGCTGAGTGCGCGATAGGCGGGATCGCGATGCTCGTTCTTCATGATGCTGATTTCGGTCTTGGGAAACGCATCCCACTGCCCTTTCTCCTGCAGGAAAAAGCGCACGCGATCCGGGTTCGGCGCCATCCGCGCATAATAGAGCTTCATGTCTCTCTCCCTGTTGGGCGGAGTCTAGCGTGGTCCGCGCGGGCCGCGAACAGGTTTCCCGCCGGGCCGTTTTGGCGCTCCCGGACGACCGCTGGCGCCCGACCTGTCAGTTCTACCTGGCCGGCCCGCCGCGCTCGGGCTGCCCGTTCCGCGCGACCGGCCTGCCCCCTCTGGCCTGCCGCCCGCCACGGGCTTGCCGCCGCGCGCAGGTTGAGCCGCGCCAATCGGTTTCCCTGCTCCGCCAGGTTTGCGCGTTGCGCCTGCCTTGGCGGCGAAACCGGGCTTGTCCCGGCCGGGTTTGCCGCCGGCGCCGGTTCTGGCCGGTTTGTTCTTTTGCAGCCGGTTATCGACGAACGAGTTGAGCCCCTTGCGGCGCCCCTCCGGATCGCCCATCGGGCGCGGCTTCTGACGCGCATGCTGCGGCTTCGCGTGTTGCGCCTTGGCGTCCTTGACCTTTGCGCGCTGCGTGTCGCGACGTGCGAACGGCGTCGGCCTGCGCTTCTCCGAGATATGATCCGACAACTCCGACAACAGCTCCGCCGCCTCAACTTCCTCCAGCGCCCCGGCGCCAAGGTCGTCCAGGCGGAACGAGCCATAGGAGATGCGGATCAGCCTGTTCACCTTCAGTCCGAGCGTTTCGAGTGCGCGACGCACCTCGCGATTTTTTCCTTCGGTGAGCGTGACCTCGATCCAGCAGTTCGATCCAGTCACCCGATCCAGTTTTGCGATGATGGACTTGTACTCAACGCCCTCGTGCACGATCCCATCGCGCAGGCGGTCGAGCTCTTCCTGCTTGATCCGGCCATAGGCGCGCGCCCGATAGGTACGTTGCAGGCCGGTTGATGGCAGCTCCAGCGCGCGCGCCAGCTCGCCGTCATTGGTCAGAAGAAGCAGGCCTTCAGTGTTGATGTCCAGTCGACCGACGGTCAGCACACGTGGCAGGTCCGTCGGCATATCGTCGAAGATCGTCGCGCGGCCGTCCGGATCCTTGTTGGTGGTCATCAGGCCGACCGGCTTGTGATAGCGCCACAGCCGGGTGGCGTCGGGCCGGCCAATCGGCAGGCCATCAACCAGGATTTTCTCCCTGCCCGTAACCTTGAATGCGGGGGTGTCGAGCTTTCGCCCGTCAACGCTGACCCGCCCTTCGGCAATCATCCGTTCAACATCGCGGCGCGATGCAACGCCCGCGCTGGCGAGGTATTTTGCAATCCGTTCACCATCGGCAAACGCCTGGTCCGTCTCACGACGCTCCGTCATGGCTTTTCCTTCCGCCTTGAGCCATGCGCTTACGCTGGGCCCGGGGCGGGGGCAAGCCGCCTCAGCTGCCGGAGGAAAGGCTCATCGAATAGGGAATGTAGATTTCGAGGTCGAGCGGCCCAACCGGCCGGGTCTGGGCGCGTTGTTCCATGCCCGTCAGATTGACCTTCACCGGGGAATTCGGCCCGCCAAAGGAAGACTGCATCAACCGCACATCCTCTGCGATTGCGGTAATGAGCGTCTGACGATGCTTCTTGGGTTCGGACACGCCCAGATACTGGCTGTCCCCGATCACGCCCTCGACGCGGCCATTCACCGGCGTGTCGGCAACGAATTTCTCGGTCCGCAGCCGGATGGCATCGAACGACTCATTGGGCTTCACCGCGACCTTCAGCACCAGGTCTACGGATGACCGCTCGCCCTGGTTGTTCACCACTTCCTTGATCGCGGCCGTTTCCAGCGCCGCCGAGTTTCCCGGCGAGCCGACCTCGACAACGACGTCTCCGTTGGTTCGCGCCGCGCGCTGCGTCACGGTCGTGAATATCCTGGCCAGCTCATTCTCACGCTCATCTTCCGAGCGCGTTCCGGTCTCGTATCTCAGGCTGAACAGGACAAAGTCAGCCCGCACCACGATGGAAATCTGCGGGATCGCCACTTGCTGGCGGCTCACGAAATTGCTCTGCGCCACGATCTGATCGCCGCGCACCACCTGCGCATTGGCGACAGGAACAGCCACCGCAGCCATGGCAGCCGCAAGCATCAAGGTTTTCAGATTCATAGCTTGTCCCTCCACTCGGTCCCGTGTTTTCGGGTCCCACCTCCGCCACAAGCGCCGCAATCACGGCAAAGGCGGGGCAAGTACTCGACATTGCAGCGATCAGTTGCGCGGCGCCTGTTGCAGCGAAAGGGAGTAGCCAACATACAGCTCCAGCTCCAGCGGCGCCACCGGGCGGCTCTGCACCCGCCCCTCCAGTCCGCTCAGGGACAGCGACGCAGGTCCGGTGGCGCCGCGGCCAAACAGCGACTGCAGAAGCTCCGTATCCGCAGCAATCTTGCGAAGCAGCGCTTCGCGATGCTTCATCGGGTCGTTGACTCCCATATACTGGTCCGGCCCGATGACGATCTCCGTGCGTCCCTGCTGCGGAATTTCCGTCACGAACTGTTCGATCCGCGTCCGTATGCGCTCGAACGTATCGCCTGCCTTCACATCCGATGTCAGCACCAGCCTGATCTCCGAGCGCAACGGATCGTCCTCGTCCTGCTCGATGATTTCGCGCACCGCGACCGTTTCGATCGGCACCGCGACATAGGCATCGCCGACTTCAAGCGTCAGCCCCTGGGTGCGCTTCACCTTGTCCTTGATCGCATTGAATGCCTTCTCCAGTTCTCGCGCACGCTCATCCACGGAGCGTGTCGTCGTCTCCACCTCGATCATGAAGATCACGAACTCCGCAGGCACGCGCATGGAGATCACCGGCAGCCCGCCGCCATCCCTGTCGATCCGGCTGCCCGTGACCACAATGCGTTCGTCACGTTGCGCCAAGGCGCCGGGCGCCGTCGCAATGGCTGCCAACGCAAGCCCGATCAACATCGCCGCTTTCACGCACGCCTCCCTCATATCCTGGTGCGCTCAAGCAAGCACGTCCGACTTCAAAAGAAAACGGCGGCCTTGTGGGGCCGCCGTTTCTCATTCCGTTGTGCAGCGCGTCAGATCGCGCTGCCGCGCCGTCTGGATTATGAACGAACGCCTTCGGTCTTCTTCTCGGCGTCGACTTTCGCGGAGTATTCGTTGTCACGATACTTCTTGAATTCGTTCCGGGCGATGGCGCGGTTGTGGACTTCATCCGGGCCATCGGCGAGGCGCATGGTGCGCATGGAGGCATAGGCGCGGGCCAGACCGAAATCGGTTGTTACGCCGGCGGCGCCGTGAGCCTGGATCGCGTCATCGATGATGCGCAGGGCGGCGAGCGGGCCCGCGACCTTGATCATGGCGATCTCGTTCTGCGCGCCCTTGTTGCCGACCTTGTCCATCATGTCCGCAGCCTTGAGGCAGAGCAGGCGCGTCATCTCGATGTCCATGCGAGCGCGCGCGATACGCTCTTCCCACACCGAGTGCTCGGCGATCTTCTTGCCGAACACCGTGCGCGAGAGCAGGCGCTTGCACATCTTCTCGAGCGCCACTTCCGCGGTGCCGATGGTGCGCATGCAGTGGTGGATGCGGCCCGGCCCGAGACGGCCTTGCGCGATCTCGAAGCCACGGCCTTCTCCGAGCAGCATGTTGGTCGCTGGAACGCGCACATTCTCGAGCTTGACCTCGGCATGGCCGTGCGGCGCGTCGTCATAACCGAACACCGGCAGCATGCGGAGAACCTTCACGCCCGGCGTGTCGAGCGGAACGAGGATCTGCGACTGTTGCTTGTGCTTCTCGGCGTTGAAATCCGATTTGCCCATCACGATGGCGATCTTGCAATGGCTGTCGCCCACGCCCGACGACCACCATTTGGTGCCGTTGATGACGTACTCGTCGCCATCGCGGTCGATGCGGGTTTCGATGTTGGTGGCGTCCGACGAACCGACGGCTGGCTCGGTCATGAGGAAAGCCGAACGGATGTCGCCGTTCATGAGCGGCTTCAGCCACTTTTCCTTCTGGGCGGGCGTGCCGTAGCGGTGGAACACTTCCATGTTGCCGGTGTCGGGCGCCGAGCAGTTGAAAACCTCGGAGGCGAACGACACGCGGCCCATCAGTTCGGCCAGCGGCGCGTATTCGAGATTGGTGAGGCCAGCGCCCTTGTAGTCTCCGTCATGCTCCTTGTTCGGAGGCATGAACATGTTCCACAGGCCTTCCTTCTTCGCGATGGCCTTGAGGTCATGCACGATCTGCGGCGTGACCCAACGGTCGCCGGCGGCGTGCTGCTCTTCGAACGTCGAAACGTTCGGATAGATATGTTTGTCCATGAACGCCGATACGCGGGCGATCCACTCTTTGCTTTTAGCGCTGTACTCGAAATCCATGGTTGATCCTCATGCCGCCGCACGGTTCAGCGCCGCGTCCCGTCATTCGAGCCCCTGCCCGTCGGGTTCGCAGCCGTACGGTTTTCACCTTGTGGTGCTGCGTGCGTATCGCTGCAACCGAGCCAAGGCAATGGGGCGAAAGACGCGTTTCCATGACGCCGCGAACTGAATTCGAAGCGTCAGTATCTTCCGTGCTGGCTTGCCCGGGTGGATCGCTCGGCCAATTGAGATAGATCACGCCAGTAGTAGCCGACCAGCTGTACGATCTGGCCGCCCACACTGTCGGCCTTGCGGCCAGTCGGTTCTCCGCCCAGCGCTTCATAGAAATCGCGCGCCGCGCCGTTGTCGCGCAAAACCCATACGCCCCCTGAAAACATGCCCCGCCGGATGCAGTGATCAGCCGCCGCCTTCATGAGGCCGCGCCCAACACCTTGCCCGCGCTTTTCCTTCAGCACATAGATCATCGCGATTTCGGCATCCCACGGGGCAAACGCTTCCCGCGAAGCGCCGGCAGAGGCAAATCCCACGGTTTCCCCGCCTGCCAGCGCGACAAGTGTTTCCTCGTCGAAATCCTGCTGTCGCCGGTCAAGCTGGGTGCGCCAGCGCATCGCCAGCCGCTTGTCCGAAAGGTTGTCCAGAAACGTGCTGTCGAGCAGGCCGCGATAGGCCTCTTTCCAGGTCAGCGCATGCACGGTCGCAATCGTTGCGGCGTCCGTGCGGCGGGCCGTGCGAATGTGGAGCATTCCCTCGCCTCCTTCCGACTCACTCAGATTGAAAGGGGTTGCCGCGATAGGCAAGAGTCAGAAGCGCGACACGTTTAAAGGGTGGAGGATTGCGCACAGGCTGGTCACGCCAGGCAACAGACGGGCTTCCACTCCCGGGTGATTTTGGTGGCGATCGTGCGGCAACCACATGTAGCGTAACGGCTGTGATCGACAACGGCGCTCAATTGGACCTCATAGCCAAAGTGCGAGTCTTCTCGTTGCGAGCCCTCGCGCTCATTGGCATCGGTTCAATTCCAGCCGCTTTCCTTTGGTACTATTTCCTGTACCGAACATCCCCGCGTGAACCCGATGCTGCGGCGGGGCACGTTGTACTGATGTCAGAGCACGGTACTCAGTTCTTTATCCGGTCCGTTGACGACCTGATCCTGAAAATCCTGATTTTCGCGGCGATTCTCATTCTGGTTCCGCTTCTCTGGTTCGAAACACGCCGCGGCGAACGCAACAATCAATTCCCGTCGCCCCAGTCCATCGCGTACAGGAAAAAGCTGGCGCAACAGGGCATAGAGACCGACATCGGCCGTCTTCGCAGGACTCCGCACGACGTTTTCAACGTGCCGGTTGGCATCGCCTTCGGCACCGGCATCATGATTTCGGCCGTAGCGATCGGCTCGGGCGGGGCTTTCCCCTTCGCCATGCTGGGGCTCTAGCCGCATGTCCACGGCCATAACCGCCGTCATTCTCGTGGCGACACTCGTCACGGCCACAATCTCAGGCATCTTCGGCATGGCGGGCGGGCTGCTGCTGATGGGCGTGCTGGCGGCGTTCGTGCCCATCGCGACCGCCATGGTGCTGCACGGCTTCATCCAGATCATTTCCAACTTCTCGCGCGCCCTGCTCTTACGCAAGCATATCTCGTGGCCGATCATCGGCCGCTACGCGATCGGAATCACGGGGGCCATCGTTCTGATCTCGCTTATCGCGTGGCGACCGTCGCAGCAGATGGTCTTCCTGATGCTGGGCTTCACGGCCATGATCGTCTGGGTCCCGAAGTCCATCGCGGATATCGACGTGGAGCGTCCGTGGCAGGCGGAAATCTGCGGCTTCCTTGTTCAGACGCTCAACACACTGTCAGGGGTCGCCGGTCCGCTGCTCGACCTGTTCTTCGTGAAGACGCAGCTGTCGCGCCAAACCGTGGTAGCCACCAAGGCAGCAACACAGGTTGCGGCTCACGCCGTGAAGATCGCCTTCTGGGGCATCCCGCTCATCGGCATCCTGTCGCAGCCGGAGACAGCCGCCGGCGCTGGATTCCCGCCGCTGTGGGCTTTCGCCGTCATTATCCCGCTGTCGCTGTTCGGCACCTGGCTCGGCGGCCTCGTTCTGGAGCGGATGACGGACGCCAGCTTCCGGAAGTGGACGAAGTGGATCATCACTGTGATGGGTGTCGTCTATCTTGCGCAGGGCTTCGCGCTGATCTGATGTCAGGCTGCGTCATAAGCCTTCTTGAGCCACGCCTTCACTTCGTCATCGACATCCGCCGGGCTAGCCAGCTTCACGCGATGCGAGCACATCGCATTCCACGAGCCCGCAGCTTCCAGTCGCCCGGATGGCGCCACACCTTTCAGGTTGAGTCCTAGATCGAGCCGCGTTGCTGTCGATGGCTGGATCAGTCCGAACTGCTTCGAACGACGCAGCGACACGTAAGCCTTCTTGGGCGAGAATTCGACGTCCTTGCCAAATCCCTCGATGATCTTCGCCAGCTTGTCGTAAACCGGCTTCAGCGCGGCCTTCGCCCCAGCATACTGGCTCGCCATCAGATCTTCCGCATCGTGACTGCCCGCATCAGATGCAAGCGCCCTGTGCGCAACGAGATTTGCAAAGCCATGCGTCATTCCGTGGTCTGATTTAAGATGTTTGACGATCTCGCCATGCGTCTGCGCGCCCATCTTCGTCACGATGCCGAGCCACTGCTCCAGAGATTTGCCGGTTTTTTCTGGCAGGTTAGCAATCATGGCTGCCGTTGCGTCTTCTACCTTGCCCACGCGTTGCTCCTTTGGTTAGCGCTTCGCTCCTCACACGAATTATGGCGCGATACGGACGACACACAGCGCCACATACCGTACGCGTAAATGGAACTCCCTGCTCCCTCGATCATTTCGACCGGGTACCTGCATTGGAGGAACCTATGCGTAACTTTGGTCTGATTGTCGCCGGCGTCGCTGGCTTGGCCGTTCTCACGACGGGCCTCGGCTTCGCCCTCAGCAACAACGACGACCGTGCGCCTATGGAGCTGGCGGATTCGTCCGACGGACGCGCCGATGTTTCCGAAGCGGATATGGAAGCGCGGATCGCGGACGAGCGCGCCGCTGCTGACGCCCGCGTTGCGCAGGCTGAAGCTCGCGCGCAAGCGAAGATCGAATGCGAGCGCGAACGTCAGGAAGCGTCCAACAAAGGCGCTGTTGTCGGCGGCGTCA
>JAVBYB010000112.1 GCA_030824255.1 bacterium | reverse complement strand
GACAAGTACGGCTTCGATTTCGCGCTGTCGATGATCAAGCTGCGTGGTTTCGGCGGCAAGTCCGAGTTCTGGGAATACAATCTCGAGAGCTTCACGCTGATGGCGGGGCTCGCGGCCGTGACAGAGCGGATCAAGATCTTTGCCACGGCGCCGACGCTGATCTTTCCGCCGGCGATGGTGGCGCGGATGGCGGCGACGATCGACTCGATCGCGCCGGGGCGGTTCGGCATCAACCTGATCACCGGCTGGCAGAAGGCCGAATACGACCAGATGGGCCTGTGGCCGGGCGAGAGCCACTACAAGGACCGGTACAATGTGTTGGCCGAGTACGCGACGGTCCTGCGCGAGTTGCTGGACACCGGCCGGTCGGACTTCAAGGGCAACTACTACCAGATGGAGGACTGCCTCGTTCGTCCTAATGCGGCGGGGGTGAAACTGATCTGCGCGGGATCATCGGACGAAGGGCTGGCCTTTACGGCGAAATATGCGGACTACGCCTTCGCGCTCGGCAAGGGCGTCAACACGCCGACGGCGTTTGCGCCCGTCAATGCGCGTCTGGAAGCGGCGGCGGCCAAGACGGGGCGCAAGGTTGGCTCCTACCTGCTGATGATGGTGATCGCTGACGAAACCGACGAGAAGGCCATGGCGAAGTGGCAGCTTTATCGCGAGGGCGAGGACAAGGATGCCACCAAATGGCTGGCAAATCAGGCCGCCCCCAACGCCAAGGGAGGCGCCAACACCAACACGACCCAGCTGGCGGCGGCCGAAAGCGCGGTCAATCTGAACATGGGGACGCTGGTAGGAAGCTATGAGACAGTCGCCCGGATGCTGGATGAGGTTGCCAGCGTTCCGGGGACATCAGGCGTACTGCTGACGTTCGACGACTTCGTTGAGGGCGTCGAGAATTTCGGCAGGCATATCCAGCCGAATATGAAGTCCCGAAGCCATGTGAAGGTCAGCTAGAGCGAGGCGGGACCTGGATCCACCGGCGCTTCACCGAGCTTCGCCAGAGCGCGCTCGATGGACTTGAGATCATCTCCATCGCGAGAGCCAGGCACGTCCATACCTTCCGTTGTAGCTCTCTGACGGGCGAGCACGTCGGTTTCGAGCTGACGCAGCTTCGCGATCTTCGCGTCGCCACTGAGCGCAGCGTCGTTAACGATTATGTCGATCCGTTTTTCAGTTTCCGTTGCCATTGCTGGTCCTTTCGATACGGCGCGGCGCCAGCGCCACAAGCGTTAACGCGCGAGCCTTGGTTATCCCACGGTGAGCCACAGCTTTATTGCTGTCCTGACGGATGAATCTCCTTGCGATCCGCCCCGCCTGACTTAACGTTTTGTTTACGACCGGAGCCGCGTCGGGCGCAGCGTTATGTCCGACACGGCAGGGAGTGGGAGGCGTGGCCCGGGGGATGCAGCATCATCCGGGCAAGGACGGGAGTAGCGTATGGGCCATATGGTTCGACTGCGCGGGGCCTTCTGGCCGCAGGACCGCTGGGGGCGCGTGACGAACGCAGCCATCCCGCGCGAACAGATCATGCAGCCTGCGCTTGAAGCCGCCGACGAAGTGGCGGACGCCGCTCTCGAGCGCTTTGGCGACCAGCTTCACTCCGTCTACCTCTCCGGCCCAGCGGCGCGCGGCCGTCCGGGCGGCGCTGCCGTGTTCATCCTTCTTCGTCTCGGCGCGATGCGCAAAGACCTGCCGGGTAGCCTTAGCTGGGAGCACGCGCTGGCGGCGCAAGTGCGCAAGCGGCATCCGCGCGTTGGCCGCATCGCCGTGGCGGTGTTCGACTGGAAAGACGTCTTCACGCTCGACGGCGGTTTCTCGGCGGCGACGTTCCGCCTGGCCGTGAATTCGGTATGCGTTGCCGGGCGCAACATGAACCACATGCTTGCGCCACAGCGTCTCGACCCTGCGGTGATGAACGGCGACATTCTCAATTTCCGCCCGCGCATGATGAATGCGACGGGACGGTTGGCGGCGGCGCGTTCGCCCGACCGGGTGCGCGCAGCGGCGATGGATGCCGGCCACGCGGTTCTGGCGGCGGGCTTTGCCCTCGTGATGGAGCGGGAGCAGATCTACACGGAGGATCTCGACCTGCGGCGCGATCTGTTCACGCTCAACTTCCCCAACCGCACGGCTGACATGGCGCTTGCCTATGCCATGGCGACGCGGCCCTCCCCCGACGCCATGAAGGCGCTGGTGTTCATCGATGGCGCATGCCGGTGGATGACGCCGATGACGGATGCCTGGCTGAACGCCTACAATCCGCAGCGGGCTGATCGCCTCAAGGCGTGATTGATCGCAACGTGCGGAGTCCTGACGCCAGGCTCAGGCGGCGGCCGCATCCGATAGACGGTTGACCGTGACGGATTGCGACACGCTCTGGCAGAAGCCTGATGTCGTCAGGAATGCAATATCGGCGGCGTCGCGGCCGATGCCGATGCGCACGAAGCCTTCAACAGGCGCAAGTTGCGTGGGATCGACAAGCCACCAGCCGCCATCGAGATAGACTTCGAACACGGCGTGGAAGTCCGGCGGATCAAGCTGCCAGGCATAGGCGCTGACAGCGCGCGCCGGAATGTTGAGCGCGCGGCAGAGCGTGATGCCGAGATGGCTGAAGTCGCGGCAGACACCGGCGCGATCAACAAAGGTGCGCTCAGCCGTCGTTTCGACATTGCTGACACCGGGGGTGTAGTCGACGTGTTGATGGATCCAGTCCAGCACCGCCAGAACCTGCGCGCCGCCATCCTGGATCGCGCCGAATTCCCGATTCGCGAACGGCAGGAAGCGATCAGACGGGCAGTACCGGCTCGGCGTCAGGTATTGAAGGACATCCTGCGGCAGGTGAAGCCAGTTCGGCTTCCGCGCCGAGGGCGGTAGCGCGATACGCAGGCCATTATCGACCACGGCTTCATAAACGATGCTCACCTCGCCTTCGAAGCGGGCGCGGAAACGACGCTCGCCGCGTACATCCGCGAGGTCCTGCACGATGTCCACGCCGGGATTTATGATCAGCCGTTCCGAGATGACCGTCTGGTCAGGCGAATGAGCCGCCTGGACGGAGACAATCGCCTCCGATCCCGTCGAGAAGTCGAATACAAGGTCGGCGCGGACATTCAGATGCATGAGGAGCTTCCCGGGGACGCTCCTAAATGCCTATCGCGAAATAGAGTTCCGCGCGCGCGATATCGTCGATGGATCGCTACTTCTTGTTCTTGAGCTTGCCGCGCGCATCCATCTCGGCGCCGCAGCCCTGGCAGGTATAGCCGCCCCACATTGCCTGGTTCAGCGAGTCTGGCTGGCGCGCCTTTGGCTGTTCGCGGCCGCAGCTCGGACACTTCACGGGTTTCCGTGACATCGCAAAGAACAGAAGGACAGCCGCCGTCGCGACGCCGCCCACAAGCATGGCCGCCAGTGTTGAATCCATGACGCCCTCCCACGGCCTGCGCAGAATGGGTTGCGCTGCGCGGTTCGTCCAGACCGCCAGTGGTGGACCTGTGGCGCTGTGGAACCTAAGCAAGGGGCAAGACAGCGGGAGGGTAGGATGAAATCGGCCGCGATTGGGGTTGTGTCCGTTCTGGTGCTTTCCGCGTGTGCGGGTGCGCCGCGAGACATGGCGAGCGAGGCAAGCCACGCCCCTCTGGCGAACCCGGAGGCGCCCTCCACCTTCACGCAGCAGGTCCATTCCGGGGCGGTCGCCACCTTGCCCTTTGCTGACACGCGCGACTTCGCGTTTGCCGACCGCGGCTTTGTCGCGACCCGGAAAGACCCCGTGATCAAGACAGCCGCAGGGCAGACCGTCTGGGACCTGTCGGCGTTCGACTTCCTGAAGAAGCCGGCGCCGCCAACCGTGAACCCCAGCCTGTGGCGGCAGGGCCAGCTGATGGCCCGGCACGGACTTTATCAGGTCAGCGAAACCGTCTGGCAGGTACGCGGGTTCGACCTTGCCAACATCACCTTCGTAAAAGGCGCGACAGGCTGGATCGTGATCGACACGCTCGGCTCCAACGAGACCGCGAAAGCGGCATTCGACCTGCTAAGCGAGCATGTGGGCCAGCGCCCGATCGTGGCGGTGATCTACACGCATTCGCACACCGACCACTTTGCGGGCACGGCCGGGATCGTGAACCTGGAAGACGTGCGCGCGGGCAAGGTCGCCGTGATTGCGCCGAAGGGTTTCCTGCATGCGGCGGTGGGCGAGAATGTGATCGCGGGGCCGGCGATGCAGCGGCGCGCCATGTACCAGTTCGGAACTCCCCTGCCGAAAAGCGATGGCGGGCTGGTGAACGCCGGCATCGGGCCGGGACTTTCAACGGGCACAACATCGCTGATCCCGCCAACACGCGAGATCGGGGCGACGGGCGAGACGCTGACCATCGATGGCGTGAACATGGTCTTCCAGTTCACGCCAGGCACGGAAGCGCCGGCGGAAATGAATGTGTGGTTTCCCGACTGGAAGATCGTGGACATGGCGGAGAACGCCAACGCCACCCAGCACAACATCCTGACCCCGCGCGGCGCCGTGGTGCGCGATGCCAAGGTGTGGGCGGAAGGCCTGACACAATCACTGCGCCTGTTCGGCGAGGCGGATGTGCTGATCGCAAGCCATGGCTGGCCGCGCTTCGGCAATCCGGCGATCCGCGACTATCTGGGCAAGCATCGCGACGCCTATGCCTACCTTCACGACCAGACCGTCCGCCTGATGAACAAGGGAATGAATGGCGACGAGATCGCAGCCACGCTGGACCTGCCTGAGGCGCTGGCGCAGGAATGGTATGACCGGCCGTATTACGGCTCGCTGAGCTTCAATTCCCGTGCGGTCTACCAGTTCTACATGGGCTGGTACGACGCCAACCCGGTGAACCTCGCGCCGATGCCGCCCGTGGAAACAGGCAAGCGCTATGTCGCCGCGATGGGCGGCGCGTCAAGCGTGAAGGCGCAGGCGCGTACAGCCTATGACGCGGGCGATTATGCGTGGGCGGCGGAACTGTTGAACCACGCCGTGATGGCCGACGGCGCGGATGCCGAGGCGAAGGATCTTCTCGCCCGCAGCTATGACCAGCTGGGCTGGCAGGCCGAGCCTTCGACATGGCGCAACATCTATCTCACCGGCGCGAAGGAATTGCGCGAGGGCGTAGGCGCGCCGCGCGCCAATCCGGCGTCACAGATGGCTGCGATCGCCAACCTGCCGATCGGCTCATTGATGGACCTGCTTTCCGTGCGCCTCGATGCGGCGAAGGCGCAGGGACAGAGCGCGAAGCTGGCCTTTGTGCTGACCGACACGGGCGAGAAGACGTTTGTCACCATCAACAATGGCGTGCTGGTGCACGAGGAGATCGCAGCGCCCGAGTCGGTCGACGCGACGCTGACGCTGACCCGTGCGGATTTCCTCGGCGGCATTTTCGGCGGCCAGCCCCTGCCCCCGAAGATCGCCAGCGGTGCTGTGAAGCTGGAGGGCAATCCGCAAGCCCTGCTGAAGCTGTCGCAATGGATGGACCCGCCCGGCGCGCCTTTCCCGATCGTTACGCGGTAGGCGCAAAACAAACCGGCGGCCCTGTCCGTCTTGCGGGACATGTGGCCGCCGAGTGTGAGAAGGCCGGTTCTGGCGCCGGCTTTTCGGGGAGGTCAGTCGGTCGTTTCGAAGGTCGATATACGCGGCGGTGCCGAGACGAAGGGTCGAAGCTTCTCGCTGAGGCCCTGCGCATTCCACCACGCAAAGAACGCTTCCTGCTGTTCGGCGGTGTCCCACCGTTCGATGTAGGCGACGACGTCGGGACGCTTGGGATCGACCAGCACATAGAAGCCGCGATTGCCTTCACGCGCACGCACCGTTTCGACCTGCTCGGTAGAGACCGCGATGAAGTCGTCGCGCTTTTCGGGAATGACCGTGAACTCGATCACCATCACAAGAACGCCTGCCGCCAGATCGATCATTCCAGTCGCCCCTTGCTCGCCCAAGCCTGATGACACATACCTGCCAGATCGCTGCTGACAGCATAATGTCAGCATGGAAACAGGGGCTGGAAAATGCGGAAGGCAGACCGTCTTTTCGAGATCATCCAGATCCTGCGCCGGTCGAAGAAGCCGATCACGGCGGACCAGATGGCGGCGGAGCTGGAGACATCGAAACGCTCCGTCTATCGCGACATTGCAGCCCTGCTGGCGCAGCGCGTGCCGATCCGCGGCGAGGCGGGCATCGGCTATGTGCTCGACAAGGGCCTCGACATGCCGCCGCTGATGCTGACGACAGACGAGATCGAGGCGGCGGTGCTGGGCGCGCAATGGGTGATCAATCGCGGCGATCCGCAACTGTCGAAAGCCGCGCAGGATTTGCTGGCGAAGATAGAGGCCAGCATTCCCGAACGCCTGCGCCCCTACATCGACGACCCCGCGCATCGCGTCGTGCCGGCGTGGGAACGCGCGAAGGATGCGATTGATCTTGGGATGGTGCGCAGCGCAATCAACGGCTCACGCAAGATGCAGCTTGAATATCGCGACGTGGAAGGCCGCGCGACCAGGCGCATCATCTGGCCGATCATCCTGGGCTATTACGAAACGACGCGCATCATCTGCGCCTGGTGCGAAACGCGGAAGGATTTCCGGTCATTCCGGTCTGACCGCGTGGTGGATGCGATCGTCCTTGATGAGCGCTTCCCGGAGCGCCCCTCCGCACTGCGCGTGAAATGGCGCAAGGCTATGGAGGCTGAGTGGAAGCGCCACAAGGCCGAGATGGAGAAACAGAAGGCGGCGACCGCGCAAGACGCGTGACGCCGCCCTCGCCTCCAGATGTTTCGATCGACCCGGGACAATAAAAGGCGCCGACCTCGGGAAGAGGTCGGCGCAAGGCGCCAATCGCGGGAGCACCGCCATTGGAAGGTGGTTGACTAGAACCGCAGCTGCAGTTCTGCGCCAATGGTACGCGGCGGACGAAGTGTTTCGCCCGTCGTATAGCAGGACGCACGCGGCTGCTGGCCGAAGCCGGGAGACGTCGTCGGCGTCGAGAAGCACTCCGTCGGGGAGACCTGACGGTAGGTGCCTTCACGCAGACCCGCGCCACGGCTGTCGTAGGCGATCTCGTCGAACATGTTCCGCACGTAGCCGATCAGCGTGAGATTGCCATCTGCGCTGGTCCAGCTGACGCGGCCATCGGTCTGATCCCACGACGGGACTTTCGTGTAGCTCCGGTTGAAGATGGAGCTGAACGAGATGTCCTGCCAGAAGTAGCTGAGCGAGGCGTCGATCGTCGAACCGTCCTCGAAGTCCCAAGTATACGTGCCGTTGAGCGCGATCTTGTTCTTCGGGCTGAAGGGCAGGATGTTGCCGTTCAGGTTCTGGCCCTGCACGCCAAGGCAGTTTGCCGTGCCCGTTGCCGGGACAGGCGCTGTACCATTGGCCGGCGGTTGCTGCGGGCACACGGTGCCGGGAGCGACAGCTGCGCGCGGTCCGAGCGGCTGGGCAGCCGGATCGAAGCCGAACGGATCGAGCGAGTGCACCAGTGCGGGTGAGTCACCGATCTCCGGGTTTGTGTATCCGTAGTTCAGGATGAAGCGCAGGTTGTCAGTCGGATACCACATCGTCTCCAGCTCGAAGCCGGTGGTTTCGACTTGCGGCAGGTTGACGTAGGCTGCGTAAGGCGCAGGACGCACCTGCCCCGCACCCGGATCATCCGGCACGATCGTGTTCGAGACCTGGTACCCTTTGTAATCGTAGTAAAACAGCGTCGCGTTCGTGGTGATGTCCCAGTCGGTCCACTCACGCTTGAAGCCAAGCTCGTAGGCGTCAACAAGCTCTTTGTCCGTGTACGGCGTAACGACCAGCGTGCAGTTGACAGCCGCGCAGCCGAGGCCGCCCGGTTTGTAGCCGCGGTTGTACTTGCCGTAGATCAGCGTGTCGTCATCCGGCGTCCAGTCAACACCGAGCACGCCGGTCACTTCCTCGAACGTCGAATAGAGGTCGCGATAGGCGTTGCCCGTGACGGCATCGTAGTAGATCCCGTACCGGCTCTTGTCGTTGGCGTTTCCACCCGGGCAGTTCGCCGCGAGCGAGTTGGCCGTCGTGATGTTGACGTTGACCACACCCTGCCCCGCGAAGCCGCAAGGGTTCGTGGCGCTGATGGTCGACGGGTCAGGACCGCCAAGCGTGCGCGTGGCGTCCAGACGGGTCGGGATGGCGTTGGCCAGGATCGCGCCAGCCACAGCCGCATTGCCGCCGACAAGAGACGTGTAGCCCGGCAGGCCGCCGGCCTCGAGAAGGCCCTCGAGGATGTAGTGGTTGATCACGCGCGCATATTCGCGGCCATCCAGGATATCCTTGGACGAACGAATGCCCGCCGTGACTTTCCAGTCGTCGTTCAACTGGTAGTCGCCTTGCAGGAATATGCCGTAGGCGTTGTTAACCGCCTGGTTGTTGGTGTGGTACATCAGCGACGCGCCTTCGATCGGCGAACCGGACCACGAGTTGCGGCCCATCGCCGTCGGAAGATCCGGCAGCGCAGCCGGTGGCGGTGCGCCAAGGAGCGGGCCGCCAGCAGCCATCCAGTTCTGCGTCGACGTGAAGTCACGGATCGCGCCGCCCGGATTGTTCAGATCGCTGACGTAGACCAGCTGGTTGTAGTTTTCCTGGTAGTGATAAATGCCGCCGACAAGCTGCAGCGGGCCTTCCCAGGTCGAGATGAAGTTGATCTCGTTCGAGAACCAGCCACGATTTTCCGTGTAGTCAGACACCCGCTCCGACGACACCCGACGACCGACGAAAGTCGGCGAGATGCAGGAGGTCGGCGTGTTGCACACGAAGGAGTTGACGGCCGTACCGTCCTGATCCTGCTGCAGGTTGTAATTGTAGTGCACGTAGCCGCCGAGATATTTGATATCGAATGTATCGGCGTGCCAGACGGCCTCGAGCGCGAGTTCCGATGTCGGAGCCAGGCGCGCAAAGTTGCTGAAGCTGGTGTTGAAGCCGTTGCGATCGGTCAGCGACGGGTTGGTGATCTGAGAGCCGGTCTGGTCGCGCGCCGGATCTGACAAGCCGAACCAGCCGTTGGGACCAAGGTCCGCCGTCGAGTTGAAGTACCGTGTGTTGTAGGGGTAGGGGTCATCGACGCCCGTACGTGCGCCAGGAGCGCCGTAGCGGACATCCCAGCCAAGCCGGCCGGCGCGAATCCACACATCGAGGTTTTCGCCGATGTCGAATTCAAGCTGACCCTCGACATACGTATCGTCGCGACGGCTGCCTTCGGTGGTCAGTCCCGAGTAGTTGGTCAGGAAGCCTTCGTTCTGGGCCGAGCGGGAGTAGCCGAGGCGATAACGCATCCAGTCCGTGATCGGCCCTGCAACCGTGCCCTGAACCGCGAGCGTGCCGTAGTCGCCCGCCTGCATGTTGAACTGGCCTTCGAACTCTTCCGTCGGGCGCTTGGTGATGAGGTTGAGCGCGCCGCCGATCGAGTCGCGGCCGTACAGCGTTCCCTGCGGACCGCGCACGACTTCGACGCGTTCGACGAAGATGGGTTCACGGCCTGCCGGAATGGCGGACGAGAAGTACACGCCATCGACATAGTTCGAGATGCCCGAACGGATGCCGAAGTTGTTCGACGTACGCGTCACGCCGCGCATGCCAAGTCGGTCGTTCGAGGTCGAATAGCTCAGACCCGGTGCGAAGTTGGTGTAGTCCTGCACCGTGGTCAGGCCGATCTCGTCGCGCAATTCGCTGGTCATGGCTGTGACGGCCACGGCGATGTCCTGCACGGTTTCTTCCCGCTTGAAGGCCGTGACGACCACGACGTCGCGGCTGCGGCCAGACGGCTGGTCATCGTCGCCCGACTGGGGCTGAGATTGCGGTCCGGTGTCGGTCCCCTGCGCCATGGCTGGCATGGCCAGTCCAAGAGCAAGCAGGCTCACAAGTGAAATACGATTAAGCTGCGCCATCCGACGCGTCCTCCCTGGCAGCGATCCTCCCGAGGCGTCCTGTGTCTATGTGTGACGCCTGCGCTCGCCGAAATCCCTCACGGCTCGCACATCTGTGATCCTGAGAGTTGGGGACCGCGCGTCAACGGCGCCGCAAGGGAACCGGCTCGTAGCGTCAGATGCAGGGTATGTGGGCGTCAGTGTGCGGCGCATCATTGCGTGACGCGAACGGCATCCCGCTAGGGCATAGATCACGGATCAGTGATTTCGCGTTACGAACGTTAGGGAAGCATTCCGTGCGCGTTAATAGCCCGGAGCCTGAAGGATTTATCGCACCTACGGCATTTATCGCGCTGCAGCGTGCAGCTGATCTGCATCACATGAAAATATTTTTGCTTCCGCCGACGTAAGAGGCCCGTCAGCGGCAAGAACCTGCTCCACCGCCAGCTTTCAGAAGCGCGGTACGCGACTCAGATGGCCTCGACGGTGATGGTGTTGAAGTCGCCCCGCCACAGTGCTTTTGCGCGGGCGAGCGTAGCCTCCCCTTCCGTCACGGCGCCGCGGCCGAGCTGG
>JAVBYB010000576.1 GCA_030824255.1 bacterium | reverse complement strand
GGCGGTGTGCGGGCAGAGCTGGCGGATGCCGTTGAACACGGCATCGACCGGGCCGTTGCCCGTAGCGGTCGTGGCGCGGGTCTCGCCCTCGATGGCGAGTTCGATGTCGGCCGTCTGCGGGCCATCCGTGCCGGCCACGACTTTCAGGCGGGCGAGCGTGATGCGCTCCTGCTTGCCGGCCATCTGATCGTCGACGAGGGCGATGATGTCTTCGTCGAAGACATGCTTCTTCTTGTCGGCAAGATCCTTGAAGCGCTTGAAGGCGTCGTTCAGCGCATCGGCGTCGAGCACGTAGCCCAGCGAATCCAGCTTGTCGCGGAAGGCGTTGCGGCCGGAGAGCTTGCCCAGCATCAGCGAGGTGGACGGCACGCCGACATCCTCGGGGCGCATGATCTCGTAGGTCTCGCGGTTCTTCAGCATGCCATCCTGGTGGATGCCGGATTCATGCGCGAAGGCGTTCTTGCCGACGATGGCCTTGTTGTACTGCACCGGGAAGCCAGTGATGGAGGAGACCATCTTCGAGGCGCGCGAGAGCTTCGGCGTCACGATGTTGGTGTAGAAGGGCAGCGAGTCGCCACGCACTTTGAGGGCCATGACGGCCTCTTCCAGCGCAGCGTTGCCGGCGCGTTCGCCGATACCGTTGATCGTGCACTCGATCTGGCGGGCGCCATTCATCACGCCGGCCAGCGAGTTGGCGACGGCGAGGCCGAGATCGTTGTGACAATGCGTGGACCAGATGACCTTATCGGAATCCGGGATGTTCTCGATCAGGCGGCGGATCAGCTCGCCATACTCGGCGGGATGCGAATAGCCGACCGTATCGGGGACGTTGATGACGGTGGCGCCCGACGCGATGGCGGCGTCGATACATTTGCAGAGGAAGTCGAACTCGGTGCGGGTGGCGTCCTCGGCCGACCATTCGACATCGCCCGCAAACTTGCGGGAATGCGTGACGGAGGCGCCGACGGCTTCGAGCACGGCGTTGGGGCCCATGCGCAGCTTGTGCTTCATGTGCACCGGGCTGGTGGAGATGAAGGTGTGGATGCGGGGGTTCTTCGCTTTCCGCAGGGCCTCACCCGCCTTGTCGATGTCGGTGAGCGTGGAGCGGGCGAGCGTGCAGATCGACATGTCTTTCGCCAGCTCGGCAATCTGGGAGACGGACTGGAAGTCGCCCTCGGATGAAGCGGCGAAGCCAGCCTCGCAGATGTCCACCTTCATCTCTTCGAGCAGTTCGGCGAGTTCGAGCTTTTCGCGCACCGTCATCGACGCGCCGGGCGATTGTTCGCCATCGCGCATCGTGGTGTCGAAGATCAGTACGCGATCCTTACCGTCTACGGTCGGACCAGCAGGCTTCATGGCGGTGGGGGCGGTCATCTCGGGCGTCCTGTCAGGGCATTGTCGAAGGGCTTGGCTTTACCCCTGGACGCGCGACTAGCGGGCTCCGCCAGTCACGAACGCGCCCAGGGGCTGCTAAGCAGCCCCGGCAGGGAAAGAAGAAGGGTCAGACCCCGATTGCGCATGATTGTTCCAATGACGCGGGATGCAGACGGCGTCAAGTCTTGGAAATCGCAGCCTTTATGACTGGTCCACCGAGGCAGAACGCACCCTTTTGGGCCTAATCGGCGACCGGATCGGACCCCGGCGCAGTTTCGTCGGGCTTCTGGAGGGCGGGCTCTCCCCTCACCGCCTTGCGAGCGGCCAGCGCGACCGAGATCCAGATCGCCACGACCGTGATGACGCCGCCGACCGCCAACGCGATGCCGCCGCCCATGGCGGACAGGACCGACTGGCCCAGCAGGGCGACGATGAGAATTTTCGGGATGGAGCCCACGATGACGCCCGCCGTGTAACGCCAGAAGCCTGCCTGGCTGGCGCCGAAGGCCATGTTGACGACGACGGCGGGGGCGGTGGGGACAGAGCGAACGATCAGGCTGGCGAGAAAGTCGTTCCGCCCGATGAAGGCGGACAGGCGGTTCACCGTATCGCCGCCATAGCGCTGGACCAGCTTGGCCCCGCCAAAACGGCCGAGATAGAAGTGAATCCAGGCGGCGATGACCGTGCCGATCATTGCATAGGTGCAGCCGAGCCAGGGGCCGAAGGCGACGACGCAGGCCGCAAACAGCACGAATTGCGGGGCGGCAAGGAAGCTGGTGATGATGAACATCGCGATCGTCGCCGGCAGCCCCCACGGGCCA
The DNA here is from genome assembly GCA_030824255.1 of bacterium. Lineage (GTDB taxonomy): Bacteria > Pseudomonadota > Alphaproteobacteria > Caulobacterales > Hyphomonadaceae > UBA7672. The sequence continues at coordinate 8,308 of JAVBYB010000576.1, read as the reverse complement.
TTGCGCAGCTCCAGCAGCTCTTCGTCCATATGGTCGGCAAAACCGGTGACCGAAGCGAGGACCACGAGACCGACTACCCCCGCCAGCAGGAGCAGCGACACCCAGACGGTGCGCCAGGCCCGCGAGTCCATGTTGTTGAGGAAGGCGACCAGCTTGTTCATCAGCGGCCTGAAATGCGCCCTTGAATCTGCGCCGTCAAGAATCCGTGACGGTAGGCAGGGTATGCCCTCGACAGCTACAATCGCCAAAGCCAAGGTCGCGCCCACCAAGGCGGCGCCCAGGGGAACGATAAGTCACATGATGAAACACGCGCGGATTCTGGCAGCTTTCGCCCTCGCCCCGATGCTGGCGCTAGCCGCATGTGAAACTACGGGAGACTCGGGAATGAGCGGCGGGGAAGGCGGCGGCTGGGTCTACGCGTCGCTCGGCCGGGAGAAGCCGCTGCTGATCGGTCACCGTGGCGCCTCAGGCGCCCTGCCCGAGCACACACTGGAAGCGTATCAGCGGGCGCTGAACGATGGCGCGGACTGCATCGAGCCGGACCTGGTGTTCACGAAGGACGGCGTGCTGGTCGCGCGGCACGACACCTTCCTCTCCACCACGACGAATGTCGCCACGAAGCCGGAGTTTGCGAGCCGCAAGCGGCGCTCGCCCGATCCCGAATTCCAGGACCGTGAGGACTGGTGGGTGGCGGACTTCACACTCGCCGAACTGAAGACTCTGCGCGCGGTGCAATCCTTCAGGGGGCGCGCCAAAGTGTTCGACGGGCTCTACCAGATACCGACGTTCGATGAGGTGCTCCAGCTTGCAAAGTCGCGTCAGACGGTGGCGGGCAAGCCGGTGTGCGTCTACCCGGAAGCGAAGTCGCCCGCCTATCACGCACAGATCGGCAAGGCAGACATGGCGGAGAAAATTCTCGCCGCGCTGGACAAGCATGGCCTCGGCGCGAAGGGAGCGCCGGTGTTCATCCAGTCGTTCGAGCCGGACTTCGTAGAGAAGATCAACGGCATGACGGACGTGTCCGTCGTGATGCTGGTGGCGGATCGTGCGGGCTATGACGGCGCGATGGCGCGGCCGGGCGCGCCATTCTGGGATGGGCTGGGGCCAAACTTCTCGCTGCTGATCGACGCGGACGGGAAATCCACGGGCATCGTCGAAGCGAGCCACGCCAAGGGCATTCCGGTGCATCCGTGGACGTTCCGCGACGACGTGCCGGTAAAAGGCGAGACGCCCGAGTCGACGGTGCGCAAATACCTGGCGCTGGGGATCGACGGCTTCTTCACCGACTTTCCGATCACCGGCTACAAGGTGCGCAACGACGTTCAGTTCGGGAAGTAGCCTTCACTCATAAGGTCATTCTCGGGTAAGCCCGAGAACGGCTCCTCGGGTATCACGCTACTTCCGTTTCTTTTCGCCATTCCCGATCCTGCGATAGCTATTGACCACGCAGCCCATGCCGATGGGCTGGGAACCTGTGTGCTCGAAGGTGAGCTGGGTTTCGGTGTCAGCGAAGAGCGGACGTCCCTTGCCGAGGGCGACGGGCACGACGGCGAGTTCGACGAGATCGATCAGATTGTGGCGCAGGAAGAGGCCGGCGGTGACGCCGCCTCCATAGAGCCAGATGTCTGTGTCGAGATCCTGCTGGCTCATGCGAGCGCGCAAGCTCGCGAGACCAGCGGCGGGATCGCCACCGTAGGCGTGGATACTCTGTGGGCCTTTCTCTATCGGACGAGACGTCATCACCAGCGCGGGCGTCTGGCCGTACATCCAGCCGCCCATGCCGATCGACTGATCATAGGTAGCGCGTCCGACGATGATGCCGCCGATCTGCTTCATCCATGGACCGAGGAAGCCAACCGCGACCTTGCCATAAGGTTCAAGCCAATCGGCGGCGCCATCTGGCGGTGAGATGAAGCCATCAAGCGAGACGGCGACGTGATAGCGGACAAGGCGCATGGCGGGCTCCGGCTCTCCCCGCTTGCATGAGCGCAGAGTTGTGCTGACAGCGGGATGTCAGCAGGGCGCAGCGATGCCGCGAATAGGGCGCCCCAAAGGCCGTTGCATTTTCGGTCTTCAGACGCAGATTGGAGCGTAATGAAACAGAAAACACCAAAACTGCCTGGCCCGAAGGCGCGCTGCGGCGCCTGTAATGGCAAGGGGGTTATCGTCTGCCGCCTCTGCCAAGGCGCCAAGACGCGCACCGACTGGATGTACAAGGTGCACGACTGTTCCAACTGCGGCGGCACCGGCGAGCAGGCGTGCATCCCCTGCGGCCAGATGGGGTATCGCCGGTAGGCCCAATGCGCCGGCGCGGAACGATGCGGAGCCGCGTTCGTTCGATGTTTTACGCGCAGAGGAGATCGCCCATGAACCTGCTTTACCTGAAACTGATGGCGCCGCTCACGGCTCTGGCGACCATGGGCCTGATCGCGTGCGGCGACAGCGAACAGACGGTTCCCGACGCGACCACTACTGCACCGGCATCCGATACACTCGACCCGGCGACAGCGCCGCTGCCGGCTGATCCGATCCCGTCCGCGCCGCCGGAAATTCCGGCAGACAGCGACTTCGCTCCGCCCGTGCAGCTAGACCCGAACGATCCTAACGCACCGCCGCCGCCGAGTCCGCCGCCTGTTCTTCCGAACTCGCCGCCGAATTGATCGCTGGTTCGGCCGATTTTTGATCTGGTGACTGCGCATCGTAAGTTGCGCGTGCGGCCTCCACAGCCGGGCGGTTCTCAAATGCCCAGATGCCGACAGGCATGAGTTTCGTTGCGAACGCCTGACCGAGTGCGGTCAGCTCATAATCCACACGCGGGGGAACGGAGGGTGTGACCTTGCGGGAGATAAATCCATCGCGCTCAAGATTGCGCAGGGTGAGCGTAAGCATGCGCTGAGAGACGCCATCGATGGCGCGACGAAGTTCCGAAAACCGCATAGCGCCATCGCCGAGCGTGACCACGACGACCATGGTCCACTTGTCGCCGATAAGCTGGAACAGCTCGGTCGCCGGCAGGCAGTTGCCGGTTACATGAAGGGTACCATGGCTCATATCTGTGCCTCCTTGCGGGGAGTGATGCGGCTTTCAATCTAGTTGCGGACCACTGCCAACGCTACCTGGAGCTTGCGAGATGCTGAAACTGGCCCTGATCGTCGGATCGACACGGCCCAACCGCTTTGCCGACATTCCGGCGAAGTGGATCGTCGAGGGAGCGAAACAGCGGGACGACTTCGCGCTGGATGTGCTGGACCTGCGCGACCATACCCTGCCCCTATTCAATGAGCCGGCGCCGGTCGGCTATACAGGCGGCAAATATTCCGAACCGGCCGCCGAGGCGTGGCGGCATCTGATCGGCCAGTATGACGGGTTCATCTCGACGGTGGCGGAGTACAACCACGCGCCGACGGCCGTGCTGAAGAATGCGTTCGACAGCGCGAGCTTCGAATGGAACCGCAAGCCGATTGGCTTCGTCGGCTATGGCGGCGTCGGCGGCGCACGGGCGATCGAACACCTGCGCGGCATCGCGGTGGAGCTGCAGATGGCGCCGATCAAGCAGGAGGTGAACATTGCGATGGCGGAGTATCTGGGTGTCGTGCAGCAGGGAAAGAGGCTGGATGATTACGGACACCTCGTCGCGTCGCGGACGGCGGTGTTCGATAACCTCGTGTGGTGGGGACGTGCGCTGAAGGCTGCGCGGGGGATTGAGGTGAAGGCGGCTTGATGTCGGACCGCCGGGCTCCGGCCCGGCTCTTTGCTGCAATATGAGATAGCTCGCGGCTATGCCGCGACTGCCGGGCGGGAGCCCGGCGGTCCGCTTCCCCCAAAACAAACGGGCCGCGGAGTGATCCGCGGCCCGCTGCATGTGTGGATCAGACCGGCGCCTAGTGACCGCCGGCCATTGCGGCCAGCATCATCAGGGCGATGATGTTGGTGATCTTGATCATCGGGTTCACGGCGGGGCCCGCCGTATCCTTGTAGGGATCGCCGACGGTGTCGCCGGTGACGGAGGCCTTGTGGGCATCCGAACCCTTGCGATGCACGACGCCGTCCTTGTCGCGGAAGCCGTCCTCGAATGACTTCTTGGCGTTGTCCCACGCGCCGCCGCCCGACGTCATCGAGATGGCGACGAAGAGACCAGTGACGATCACACCCATCAGCATGGCGCCGACAGCCGAGAGCGCCTGGCTGATCGCAGCTGGCTGGTCGAGACCGATGCCCGCGCCGATGCCCCAGATGACGAGGAACAGCACGATGGGCGACAGGACCGGCAGCAGCGAGGGCACGATCATTTCCTTGATCGCGGCTTTGGTGAGCATGTCGACGGCTTTACCGTAATCAGGCTTGGCCGAGTAATCCATGATGCCCGGGATCTCGCGGAACTGGCGACGGACTTCCTCCACGACCGCTTGCGCGGCGCGGCCGACGGCCATCATCGACATGCCGCCGAACAGGAAGGGCAGCAGGCCGCCGAACAGCAGGCCGACCACGACATACGGGTTGGACAGCGAGAAGTCCGCTGTCACCCCGTAGAGGAGCGAGGACGGGTCCGCGTTGCCCGAGAAGAATTTGAGATCTTCCGTGAAGGCGGCGAACAGCACCAGCGCGCCCAGACCGGCGGAGCCGATGGCGTAGCCCTTGGTGACGGCCTTGGTCGTGTTACCGACGGCGTCGAGCGTGTCGGTGGTTTCACGGACTGAGTCATCGAGGCCCGCCATTTCGGCGATGCCGCCGGCGTTGTCGGTGACCGGCCCGAAGGCGTCGAGCGCCACGACCATGCCGGCGAGCGCCAGCATCGTGGTGACGGCGATGCCGATGCCGATCAGGCCGCCCATCGTGTAGGTGAAGATGATGCCGGCAATGATGATCAGGGCCGGAACCGCGCACGCTTCGAGCGAGACAGCGAGACCCTGGATCACGTTGGTGCCGTGGCCGGACACTGACGCCTGGGCGATGGACTTCACCGGGCGATAGCCGACGCCGGTGTAGTATTCGGTGATCCAGACGATCAGGCCGGTGACGATCAGGCCGGCGACGCCGCACCAGAACAGGTTCATGGCGGGAATGGCAGTGCCCATTGCGTCCGACATGGTGACCGTGGTGGTCATCGGATCGCCGAGCGCGAGATAGATCGCGCCGTAAAGCGCCGGGACGGAGAGCACGGCGGAGGCGATGAAGCCCTTGTAGAGGGCGCCCATGACATTGCGCGAGCCAGGGCTGAGGCGAACGAAGTAGACGCCGATGATGGACGTGACGATGCAGACGCCCGCAATGGTGAGCGGGAGCATCATCATGCCGGCCTGGGCTGCGCCCGCGAACGAGATAGAGGCGAGAACCATGGTGGCGACGATGGTCACCGCATAGGTTTCGAACAGGTCGGCCGCCATGCCGGCGCAATCGCCGACGTTGTCGCCTACGTTGTCGGCGATGGTGGCGGGGTTGCGCGGATCGTCTTCCGGAATGCCGGCTTCGACCTTGCCCACCATGTCGCCGCCGACGTCGGCGCCCTTGGTGAAGATGCCGCCGCCGAGACGGGCGAAGATGGAGATCAGCGATGCGCCAAGACCAAGGGAGACCATGGCGTCGATGACCGTGCGGCTGCCTGGATCATTGCCGAGGCCGGTTGTCAGGAGCGCGTAGTAACCGCCTAGTCCGATGATCGCGAGACCGACGACGAGCATGCCGGTGACGGCGCCCGATTGGAACGCAACCGAGAGGCCCTGGGCGAGGCCCTTGGAAGAAGCCTCAGTGGTGCGGACGTTGGCCTGCACCGAAATTTTCATGCCGATATAGCCGGCCGCGCCCGAAAGCACCGCGCCGATGAGGAAGCCAACCGGCGCCTGCCAGTTGCGGAAGAAGATGGTGATCAGCACGGCGACGACGACGCCGATGATGGCGATCGTGCGATACTGGCGGTTGAGATAGGCGTTGGCGCCTTCCTGGATCGCCTTTGCTATCTCCTGCATGCGTGCGCTGCCCGTGGGCATCGCCATAAGTCGTTGGGTTGTGAATACGCCGTACGCAATTGCGATTGCGCCCGCGATTATGGGCAGCCATAGCGAAAGTTCGCTCATCGTCATCCTCTAGCAGGTTGAAAATGGACGACTTCCCACGCGGCTCCCCCCAGAGAGTCGCGGTTGGCCCGCCCGCAAGATGACGCGGAAGATGCCTAACTTGTCGCAGCGGTGCAAGTTTTTCGGGTTGTGCAGCGCGTCACGGACTTCCGCTAGGGCAATGCTGCGAGCGCAATAAGATTGAGATCGCGCGCGCTTCATGATGGATGGGCCGATGTCGACACCCTCCGCACCTGCGCTCTTCCAGACGACGCCTGTGCTGCTGATCGCGGTGCTCGGCGTGCTGCTTGGCTGCATCATGGATGCGATGGTGAAGACGCTGGGCCTTGCCTATGGCGTCGTGCTGATCGCAACGACGCGCTATGTGTTCGGCAGCCTGTTCGCAGGCATTGCGGTTCTTGCGACACGCGCACGGTTTCCGGATGCATCGGGACTGAAGCGCCACGCGCTACGGTCAATCGCCATCGCGATATGTTCCGTGCTGTTCTTCAACTGCCTCACCATACTGCCGATCGCGGAAGCCACCGTGCTGATTTTCTGCGCGCCGCTGATGATTGCGCCGCTCGCGCGGTGGATACTGGGGGAGAAGATCCGTCCCGCTGCCATGATCGCGCTGGCTGTCGGCTTTGTCGGCGTACTGATCACCGTGCAGGGCGCGGAGGATGGCGTCGAGAATGTGCGGCGGATGGAAGGGATCGCATCGGGCGTTGCGGCGGCATTCCTCTATGCGCTGTCGATGGTTCTGTTGCGACAGCTGGCGCGGCATGACGATGTGGTGACGACGGCGTTCCTGTCGAACCTGTTTCCCGCGATCTACCTGCTGCCTTTTGCCATCGCGCTGGGCATGGCCCCCGCCCTGCCCGACCTGCCGCTTTTCGCGCTGACAGGACTAACCGGCTTTGTCATGTGGTTCATGCTGACGACGGCCTATTCCCGCGCGCAGGCGCAGAATGTTGCGGCCGCGGAATACTCGGCGTTGATCTGGAGCGCGCTGCTTGGCTATTTCTTCTTTGCGGAAATTCCGCGCTGGCAGGTGTGGGCCGGCGCCGGGGTTGTCGTAGCGGCGGTGATGATGTCGGCGTGGGATGCGCGACAGCGCCGGGCGCGGGGCATCGCGGACTGAAGCGCGGCGCCTGCACCGCCAGCCTGCTTGCGGGCGATTCCGAACCAGTTCAGCCTGAGCGACTGCTGCGCATGGAAAGCGGCGGGGAGACATTCATGAAACGGATCATCACGCTGGCGGCGCTTGCCGCCGGAACCGCTGCGGCGGCAGGCGTTGCACAGGCGCAGGTCGCCGTGAGCGGCAGCGTCGGTACGACCGGCGCAAGCGTGGAAGCCCAGGTCAGGATTGCGCCGGGCATTCACCTGCGCGGCGGCTACAATTACTTCGAGTACGAAGCCGACGACACTTATGACGACATCGCCTACGAAGGCGATCTCGACCTGTCGACGATTGGCGCCTTCGTTGACTGGCATCCGTTCGGAAACAGCTTCTTCGTTTCCGGCGGCGCGTTCATCGGCGAGAAGGGGCTCGCGCTGACGGCGACGCCGACCGCGAATGTGGAGATCGGCAGCCAGACATTCACGCCCGCTCAGGTGGGCACGCTGAACATGGGCGCGGACCTGGAAGAGAACGCGCCCTTCATTGGCCTTGGCTGGGACACGACGTTCGAGAATCCGGGACTGGCTTTCCGCTTTCTCGCCGGCGCGATGTTCACTGGCTCGCCGCAGGTCAGCCTGACATCGACGGGCGGCTCGCTGTCCAGTGACGCCAACTTCCAGGCGCAACTGGCGCAGGAAGAACAAACGCTGCAGGACGAGATCAACGACTACGAGGTCTACCCGGTCGTGCAGGCGGGCATCACCTACAGCTTCTAGGCCCACACGAACCTCGAACACGAAAACGCCCCGCAGTTTCCTGCGGGGCGTTGCTATTTCGAGGACCTGCCCGTTACGGCGCGACGGTTGCGCCTGGATTTTCGCGCAGGTAGCGCTCCTTGGCCTTGGCGACTTCGGAGGCCGAGCAATCACCCTGGTAGGTGGCATCGGACTTCATCGAGAACCCGGCCGGAATGAAGCCGACCGTCACCGACCCCTTGGCGTTGATCTTCATCGTGCTGTCGGTGTGGACCAGCGTCGCGTCTGCTTCGCCGGAGAACTTGCCCTTGCACTTCAGCTTGAAGAGATAGCCGCCGGAAATCTGGCGAACGTTATCGACGGTGCATCCTTCCTGAAGG
>JAVBYB010000564.1 GCA_030824255.1 bacterium | reverse complement strand
TACGGTTGGGCGTAGTTCCGGATGATTGAGGCCGCCGGCGACGATCGTCTGATAGGCGCGGGCGGTCGTTGGATTTTTCACGGCGTCGTCGATCGCGAATGCGATGATGTTGCAGAGACGTTCCAGCCCGCCTTCATCTGTCATGGCGGCATCGCGCATGCGGGCGACGTAGCTGGCCATGATGTGGTCGGAGAGGGCGTGCAGCAGGGCGCTCTTGGTCCCATAGTAATGCCCCGGGAGGGCGCGGGAGTAGCCGGCCTGCTCGCCAGCTTCGTTGAGGGTCAGCTCCTCAAGGCCGCGATCCGCCACGATGCGTGCGGCCGCTTCAAGGATCGCTTTTTCCGCAGTTTCGCGCCGCTCCGCCTGCGTCTGGCGCGGCGGATCAGATGTCGCGAGCGTCTCACCCCGACCGGTGGGCTTCCGGTTTGTCATGCCCGACATGCAACATACTAGTTTGTGAGCAAGCAAGTATGTTACGTAGCGGCAACTGCTGGGCCGTTTGTCGCGCTGACGTTGGGAAAGGCGGGATTTGCCCTTCTTGTTGACGTCCGGCTGGCATCGCGGCACGGAAATCCGCGCATTTAACCAAACCCGGTGCGGACTTGCTGCGCCAAAGTTTCGAGGATCCCATGACAACGCTCACCGCCCCTGCCGGAACGACCGAAGAAATCTCCGCCTACATCGCGGCGGCGACCAAGGCTTCCTGGAATGTGCAGGGCCTGGCGGCAGGGACCGAGATCAAGCCTATCAAGAAGGTTGGCGTTCTCGGCGCCGGCACGATGGGCGGCGGCATCTCGATGAACTTCGCCAATGTGGGAATCGAAGTCACAATCGTGGAAGTGCAGCAGGCGGCGCTGGATCGCGGTATCGGCGTGATCCGCAAGAACTACCAGAACTCCGCCGACAAGGGCCGCTTCCCGCAGGAAGAGGTAGGCATCCGCATGGGCATGCTGAAGGGCACGCTGAGCCGCGCCGATCTCGCCGACTGCGACCTGATCATCGAAGCTATCTTCGAAGACATGGCGATCAAGAAGGAAATCTTCGCCGACCTCGACAAGATCGCGAAGCCGGGCGCGATCCTCGCCACGAACACGTCCTATCTGGACATCAACGAGATCGCCTCGGTGACCAAGCGCCCGCAGGACGTGATCGGCCTTCACTTCTTCTCGCCCGCCAACGTGATGAAGCTGCTGGAGATCGTGCGCGCGAAACACACATCTGACACGGTGGTCGCCACGTCGATGGATCTCGCCAAGAAGATCGGCAAGGTCGCCGCGCTCGCGGGCGTGTGCCCCGGTTTTATCGGTAACCGCATGCTGGCCAAGCGCGGACAGGCGTCGAGCTATCTCGTGGCGGCCGGCGTGATGCCGTGGGACATCGATGCGGCGTTCAACAAGTTCGGCTTCAAGATGGGCCCGTACCAGATGTCGGACCTCGCCGGTCTGGATATCGGCTGGAAGCCGGGCGCGAAGACGGCGAACCCGCTGCGCGACATGATCTGCGAGCGGACGCCGCGCCGTGGCCAGAAGTCGGGCGCCGGTTTCTACGATTACGACGAGAACCGGATTGGCCGTCCGTCGCCGGAAGTGGAAGCGATCGTGAAGGAGTTCGCCTCTAACTCCGGTGTTGCACCGCGCACCGTCACGCATGAAGAGATCCTGGAAGAGTGCGTCTTCCCGATGATCAACGAAGGCGCGGCGATCCTCGAGGAAGGCATGGCGCAGCGCGCGGGCGACATCGATGTCACCTGGCTCAACGGTTATGGCTTCCCGCAGGACAAGGGCGGACCGATGTTCCTTGGCGACAAGGTTGGTTTGCAGCGCGTTCTGGACGTGACCGAGCGCGTGGCGAAGGCGGTGCCGGAGATCAAGGTCTCCAACCTGCTGCGCGAGATGGCGAAGGACGGACGCAAGTTCGCCGACCTGCCGGCGCAGCCGATCAAGGTCTAAACCTTGTTAGGCGGCGATACTGGGCGTTGGCTTGTAGAGAGCGCCCAGTATCGCCAGCCAGACGATTGCCGGCAGGAGAGCCATCCACGGCAAGCCATAGACGCCCAGCGCGATGCTGGAGGTGATGCCAAGCGTCACCACGCCCTGGCCAAGCCCCGCCATGATCGAGCCTTTGGCGCGCCGGCGCACGAAGTCGCGGCGTGATGCCGGCACGCGGCGCCAGAGGCCGATCATTGCAGCGCAGACCGACGCGACAGCCACGCCGCTGGTCGCCCATGCGCCGGCCCACGGATCACGCACCCACAGGACGATCAAGGGGATTGTCATCAGCGCCCACACGGGCAGGACGGCGGCGAGCAGTTTTGCGCGGTCGATGAGGCGGGCGTGGACGGGGGCCGAGGCGAGCAGGTCTGGCGCGTCTTCGGCGGAGACGGTGATCCAGGTGAGGCTGGCGGCGAGGGTGGAGGAGATGATGGTGAGAGCGGGCGCGAAGGCGGCTTCGTCGAGCGTCATCGTGCTGCCCGGCCGAAAGAGGATGAAAGCCAGCGGCAGAAAGTAGATCAGCTGCAGGCCGACCTGCGAGAGCAGGAGAGGATCGCGCAACAGCAGGCGGATTTCCTTGCGGATGATGGTCGGCATCAGGCCGCCGCGCACGCGGGCGACGCGCACATCTGCAACACGTTTGCGGCTGCTTCCCATGGCGGATGCGGCGGCGGCGTCTGATACGTAGCGGCGGCTGAAGACGTAGACGCCGAAGGGAAAGAGCAGGGCGACGAACACGACCCAGGCGAGCGTGGACGGGATGTCGCCCGTGAAGGCGCGAGCGGGGGCCTGCCACCACGCATTGGGATCAAGGTCCATGCTGAGGATCGTGCGCGCGACTTCGTTCTGGCTCATGCCGTCTTCGTCGCGGCGGTTGAGGTTGAGGAACTGGAAGCCGATGAAGATCGCAGCGCCCGCGACGGCGCTGAAGATCTGCGCGAGGACGCGGGTGCGCTTGGGACCGATCAGGCGGAACAGGCCGGTGACGATCAGCAGGGCGAGGCCGGTCGCCGCAAAGGCCAGCGTAATCAGAAAGATGATGGCTGAGAGCCAGAGCGGCGAGGAGAAGATCGATAGCCACAGAAGTGGCGGACCGAGAAGGCCGATGTAGATCGGCAGCGCATTGATCGCGATGGCGATGGAGCGCACGGCAAGGATGCGCCATGCGGGAAGCGGCGATGACAGCAGCAGGTCGAGATCATTGCGGGTGTAGATCGCGTCGACGGCGGCAAGGACGGCGCCCGACATCATGATGGAGCCGATGAAGGCGATGGCGACGCCGATGGCGGCGAGCGCCAGTCCATCGCCGCTGCCTTCAATGTAGGGCGGGGGCGGAAGCCTCGGGCCCAGCCCCTGGAACATGAAGAAGCTCATGACCATCCAGACGGACAGGATGAAGCCGGCGAGGAGCCAGCCGCTCCTGCTCTTGCCCTGTCCGCGCCGCCAGAACAGGCGCAACTCGTGCGACATCAGCCACGGGATGCTTCCGGGCTTGCTCATCAGGCGACGCCCTGCGGCTGGCCGGTGAGCGACAGGAAGACATCTTCCAGCGACTGGCCCTGCGCGCCGGCGTGGCTGCGTAGCTCTTCGAGGCTGCCCTCGGTCAACAGTTTGCCGTCCTTGATGATGCCGATACGGTCGGCCATGCGTTCGGCCACTTCGAGGATGTGGGTAGTCAGGATGACAGCGGCGCCTTGGGCTACACGCTCGCGGATCAGGTCTTTCACGAGACGGCTGGCGGCGGCGTCGAGGCCGGTGAGCGGCTCGTCCAGCATCAACAGTTTCGGATGGTGGATCAGCGCGCCGGCGAGAACGGCTTTCTGCTTCATGCCACGCGAGAAGGTTTCGCAGCGGTCGTTCCGGTTGTCCCACAGACCGAGGAGTTTCAGCAGATGCTCGGCGTCGGCGCGCGCGGACTTCGGATCAACGCCCCAGAGGCCGGCTACGAACTCGAGATATTCCCACGCTGTCAGCTTGTCATAAAGCAGGGGCTCGTCCGGCAGCCAGGCGATGAGCTGTTTGGCGGCGGCGGGGTCCTGCCGAGCGTCGACGCCGAAGACGTTGATCGCACCGGCGTCTGCGTTCAGGAGGCCGGCGATCATGCGCAGGGTTGTGGTCTTACCCGCGCCGTTGGGACCAAGTAGCGCGTACAGCTCGCCGCCGCGCACATCGAAGCTGATGCCATCGACAGCGCGCTTGCCGCCATAGGATTTGGCGAGGTCGGTTACGCAAAGGGCGGTCGACATCTGGAAGGACGCTCCGTCTGCCGCCCCGGCGTGGGGCTGGCGTGTCCATGACATGGGGCGCCGCTAGGGTAAAGAAAACAGGCGGACCTTGTGGGTCCGCCTGTTTCTTTCCGTCATAACGGACTGACTACTGGCCGATGCTCTGCTGGGCTTGTGCTTCGCGGATGCGGCTGTTCATGACCTGGTTGATGGCGGTCATTTCTGAAGTGGCGAGATATCCATCCTTGTCGATGTCGGCCTTGTCCCAGTTGGCGAGGAGCATGGCCGCCATGCGCCCGCGCACTTCGGTCTTGGCGACCTTGCCATCGAGGTTTGTATCCATGATGCCCATGGCGCGGGATTCCTCGAGGCGCTTCTGATAGTCGTCCTTGCGGTTGGCGACCGTTTCGTCATCCCAGCGGAATCCGAGTGCGGTGTACTGCATCTCTTCCCATGACTGCTCGCCCCAGGTGACCTTGATCGTCGGGTCGGGGTTGGCGGGGTTATTCTTCGAATTGTCGTAAACGTAGCGCGTGACGAGGCGCGTGCCGGGCTCGAGCTTGATCGGCGTCTTGAAGTCATAGCCGCGCTGCCAGTTGAAATCGTATTTGGGCAGGGAGAGGATCAGCTCTTCCTTGTCCGATCCCGGCTTCAGCACCGAGACATGCATGCTGTCGCCGCGATAGTGGGCGTGCGGGAAGACGGAGTAGAGCGTCGCCTTCTCGGGGAAGGTGATGTAGGCGATCTCTTCGTGACGCGCTGTGTTCGGCGGGATCTCGATGCCTGCATTCGCGATCACGGCCGAGCGGCGCATGATCTCGGGCGGCGCGTCCTTCGGATAGAAGTAGAGACCGACTTTCGTCTTCTCGACCGTCTCCTTGCCATAGGGCGTGTAGTGCATCTGGAACTGGAAGGTCTGGCCGGGGGCGACCCACGTACCGGTGCCTTGCGGATAGACCGAGGTTTCAGCGCCGACCGCATAGCCGCCCACGCCGTTCGACAGGAGGTGGTGAACCGCCTGACGGTCGCTGGGCTTCACAGTGGCGGCGCGCAGCCAGCGGCCTTCCAGCATGGGATTTTTCACGGCGGGGTTCTGATAGTCGACCACGCCCGAGGCAGGCACGGCGTAGGCGGGTAGTTCGATCACGAAGTCAGGCTCGCCCAGCTCCCATGCCGGCGCGGGCTTGGCGTTGATCTTCAGCGGATCAGAACCGGCGCCGCGCGGAGCGCCTGCCTCGATCCAGTGGACCAGCGTCTGGGTGTCCTTTGCAGCGAGGTTCATGTCCCCGGTGAAGGCGCCGACATGCGGATCCGCGTGGAAGGGCGGCATCCGATCGGTCCGGATCGACTCGCGGATCATGCCGGACCACTGCTTCACGCTCTCATAGCTATTCATTGCGAACGGGCCGATGCCGCCTTCGGAATGGCAGGCGACGCAGTTCTTCGCGAGGATGGGCGAGACGTCTTTCTCATACGAAATGTTGGCGTGGCTGGTCTTGGCGTCGCGGTTGGGGAAGGCAAGCAGCGGCGTGTCGAGCGCCACGCGCGTAACCTTTACGGCTTTGCCGGCGGACAGCGCGGCGATGGCGTCCACCACATAGTCGGTTGTGTCATTGCCGGGCTTGCCGGACAGTCGGCCGGAGATGGGGCCTGAGTAGGCGACCTTCCACGTCTTGGGATCGATGACGAGCGCCTGCGCGATGCGGCTGACGCCAAGGCTCTCACCGACCAGCTGCGTTTCATCCATCAGCACGGGTATGTCGAGGTTGAGTGCCCTCATGTCGGCGATGATGGCTTCGCGCGTGACGCCAGGCGTGGAGTTCAGGAGGAAGAGCTGCGTATCGGAGCCTTTGAGCGATGCCTGCAGATTTCTGAGCGTGAGGGCCGCGTCGTTCATCTGCGCAGAGCCCGTGGCGTGCGAGACGATGACGATCGCCGGGGCGTATTTGTAGTAGCTCAGCAGGTAACCGCGCGAGTTCTGATCGGTGAGGCGGAAGTCCTCGGCGCGATCGGCCGGTTTCACCTGGGCTGCGACCATGTTCGCGCCGGCGATCTGGCCGTAGGCGGCGACGCCTACAGCGACGAGCGCGGCGATTGCGACAGAGGTCATCGCAAGACGGAGTGAGCCTGTCGTCACTGTGCGGGCGTTCATTGTTTCCTCCCCATTGAGCTTTGCATGCGGCTCCGCTGGGAAGGGCCGCGCTTGAGCCAGCCATACCGGAATTGCGGGGCTCCAGCAAACGAACGCGTGCGATCTGGCGAGTGCTTGCCGTCGCGAAATCAGGCGGTCAGGTACAATAAAATCAGTTGCAGAGCGCGCCGGTGTAGGTCGGTGCGTAAGCCATGCACGACACATCGAGCTTCCATGGCGCGCGGTTCGTGTCGAGGCGGCCGACCCAGGCGTGGAGTTCCTTGCTGGACCACAGATTCAGGAAGAGCTGTTGCGGGCGCACGAGACGCTGTGCGGCGCCGCCGGTTTCGGAATGGATGAGCTGGCCATCGGCATACCAGCGGACATGGCCGGGCTGCCAGTCGAAGCCATAGGTGTGGAAGTCGTCTGCCGCATCGAAGGGCAGGGTGATCTTTTTCGAGGTGGGCCGGTTGTTCTCGTGGATGGTCAGTTCCACGACGCGTGTATTGCGGCCGAGGATTTCGATGTCGATTTCGTTCGGGCGCTGCGCGCCGTCGCGGCCTGCATAGGTGAAGAAGCCGGTGACCAGGCCGGAAGCGCGAGGGACCTTCATGCGGATTTCGAAATAGCCATAGCGGTGGCGCGCATGCGTCTGCAGTTCGCCGCTGGCGAGTTCGTACTCCGACCCCTTCGGGTTCTTCTTCAGGTTCAGTGTCAGCAGGTTGGGCTGGATACCGACCGACGAGCGCCGCCAATCATTGGCCATCCACGTTCCGTTGGACCAGCCATCGGCGACGACCCAGCGGTCGTCGATCGCGTCGCGGTCGAATCTTTCGACGAAGGCTTCACCCTGCTGGGGCAGGGCTGAGCCTGCGGATGGCGCGGGTGTCGCCTCGGGAGTGTCCGGGTCCGGGACAGGCTGGGCGTCAGGTTCTTCAACCGGTGCGGGAAAGTCATCCTGCTGCGAGGGGTGTTCGCCGGAGGGGATAAGGCGGTGTTCCCAGGCCTGCCGCTGGTAGTGATCGCCATAAACCAGCGAGGTGACGACGAGGCCGGTAACCATGGCAATGGCGGCCAAAATGGGCGCCATGCCGGGCGGCAGGGGCTCAATCCCGGCCATCCAGTCCTTTTTCGTCCATGAATCGCGGAAGCTGGCCCAGCCTTCCCGGAGCTTGTCCGGGGTCGCTGTCCACGCCTGGATGGCCGATGCGCGCGCACGGTCGTAGGCGGTCCGGGCGCTGTTAAGCCCGGCCCGCGCCAACCTGCGGAGCCTTTCCAGGGTTTCCTTCATGCCCGACCATGGGCAACCCGCATGCCAAGCGGGCAAAAAAGCCTGTCAGAGGAACGTCTTGTCGCTGGCCGCGCCGCCAGCTTGGCCCCCATCGAGGGTTCTGCTAGACGCCGCACCATGACCGCCCGCGACAAGATCCGAAACTTCTCCATCATCGCCCACATCGACCACGGAAAGTCGACGCTGGCTGACCGCATCATCCAGATGACGGGCGGCCTGACCGCGCGCGAAATGACCGAGCAGGTCCTCGATACAATGGATATCGAGAAGGAACGCGGCATCACCATCAAGGCCCAGACCGTCCGCCTCGATTACAAGGCCAAGGACGGTCAGGACTATGTCCTGAACCTCATGGACACGCCCGGACACGTCGACTTCGCCTACGAAGTCTCGCGTTGTCTCGCGGCCTGCGAGGGCTCGCTTCTTGTCGTCGATTCATCGCAAGGCGTGGAGGCCCAGACGCTGGCCAACGTCTACAAGGCCATCGACGCCAATCATGAGATCGTGCCCGTCCTCAACAAGGTGGACCTGCCGGCCGCCGAAGTCGGCCGCGTGAAGCAGCAGATCGAGGACGTGATCGGCATCGACGCCAGCGACGCGCTGGAGATTTCAGCCAAGACCGGTCTTGGTGTTGATACAGTGCTCGAAGCCATCGTCACGCGCTTGCCGCCGCCGAAGACCGGCGACCGTGACGCGGCGCTCAAGGCTCTGCTGGTAGACGCGTACTACGACACCTATCTTGGCGTCGTCGTTATCGTGCGCATCGTCGATGGCACGCTGAAGAAGCGCCAGGCGATCCAGATGATGAAGACGGGCGCGCATTTCGTGCTCGACCGCGTCGGCGTGTTCAGGCCGGGCAAGCTGGTCGATGTGGACGAGCTGGGGCCGGGCGAGGTCGGCTTCTTTACGGCCTCGATCAAGACGGTGGCGGACTGTTCGGTCGGCGACACGATCACCGACGAGCGCAAGCCAACGGAAGAGGCTCTGCCCGGCTTCCGCGAAGTGCAGCCTGTGGTGTTCTGCGGCCTCTTCCCGGTTGATGCGGCGAAGTTCGAGGATCTGCGCGCCGCCATGGGCCGCCTGCGCCTGAACGACGCCAGCTTTTCCTACGAGATGGAAACGTCGGCGGCGCTCGGCTTCGGCTTCCGCTGTGGCTTCCTCGGTCTGCTCCACCTCGAAATCATCCAGGAGCGTCTCAGCCGCGAGTTCGATCTTGATCTCATCGCGACGGCGCCATCGGTGGTCTACGAGCTGCACATGCGGGACGGTTCAACCGTCGACCTGCATAACCCGGCCGACATGCCCGACGTGATGGCGATCCTCGATATTCACGAGCCATGGATCGAGGCGACCATCTTCACGCCCGACGAATATCTCGGCGGCATCCTGAAGCTCTGCCAGGATCGGCGTGGCGTGCAGAAGGAACTGTCATACGTGGGCGCGCGCGCGATGGTGCGTTATGAGCTGCCCCTCAATGAGGTCGTGTTCGACTTCTATGATCGCCTGAAGTCGATCTCGAAAGGGTATGCGTCGTTCGACTACAACCAGATCGGCCGCCGCGAAGGCGATCTCGTGAAGCTGCAGATGCTGGTCAATGACGAGCCTATTGATGCGCTCTCGATGCTGACCCACCGCGCGCGCGCCGAACAGCGCGGCCGCGCGATGTGCGAGAAACTGAAAGACCTGATCCCGCGCCAGATGTTCAAGATCCCGATCCAGGCCGCCATCGGCGGCAAGGTCGTGGCCCGCGAAACCATCTCGGCGCTCCGCAAGGACGTGACCGCCAAATGCTATGGCGGCGACGCCAGCCGCAAACGCAAGCTCCTCGACAAGCAGAAAGAGGGCAAGAAGCGCATGCGCCAGTTCGGCAAGGTCGAGATCCCGCAGGAAGCCTTCGTCGCCGCCCTGAAAATGGACGAGGACTAGAGGCTTTCTTTACCCGCCAAGCATGGATTAGGCTCCCGCCACGTCAGTTGGTTGGGAGCCTTTCTGTATGGGAATCTGGACACCGGGCCCGGGCCCGACAGCGGGTGGTGACACATACATCGGGGATGACGCGAGAGATGCGGCCGAGGGCGGCGAAGGCAATGATACGCTGCGCGGGAATGGCAACAACGACGACCTGACTGGCGGGGCCGGCGATGACTTTCTGGATGGCGGTGATGGCAATGACAACCTTGCCGATGAGTACTTTGGCCAGACCGGCCAGTCCAATGACACGATGTATGGCGGCGCCGGCGACGACAGGATCTTCAGCTACTACGGTAGCGACATCATCGATGGCGGTGACGGCATCGACATGTTCTCGATCGACCGCCGGTATTTCACGGGAAACCTGACGCTCGACGTCACGCTGGCGCCAGATATCGTGCAGGCGCTGGGCGATGGCTCAACCGTGGCGGGCATGGAGTGGGGTGTTTTCCAGGCGGGCTCCGGCAATGACCGGATTACGACTGGGGCGCTCGATGATTACCTTACCGGAGCTGCCGGGAACGACACGCTGTCGGGCGGCGCCGGCAATGATATTCTGGACGGAGGACAGGACGACGACATTCTCTATGGCGGAGATGGCAATGATCGCTTGAATGGCGGCTCCGCCACGCGCGCCGGTACGGATCGGCTTGAAGGCGGAAATGGAAACGATGAGCTGAGAGCCGCCGATAATGCGACGCTGCTTGGCGGCGCCGGAGACGATCGACTGGCTGCCCAATTCAATGGGTATGTCGATGGCGGCGAAGGAAATGACTACATCGAGGCCAGAGGCGGAACCGGGACGATCATAGGCGGAGACGGTTACGACCGGATGCGTTTCCAGGGGGCAGGTCCGTTCCCGGCCGGGGTTACGGTGGACATCAGCAACCCTGACGGCCCCGCAACAGCGACGGGAC
>JAVBYB010000506.1 GCA_030824255.1 bacterium | reverse complement strand
GACCCACATAGTCGGTGAGCACCGTCAGAGTGCAGGAGGAAAGCGTGCGGACAATGTATTCTGCGGCCAGCTGGGCCGTTCTGGCGATCGCCACTGGGGCGCTTGCGTCCCCGGCCCTGGCGCAGCAAACCGCTGACGTCCGCACGGTCGCCTCCAGCCCCGCGCCCGCCGAAGGTGATGTCGTCACCATCTATGGCGATCGTCTCGAAACCGATCCGGGCGCCTATTCGGTCATCAATGCGAAAACCATCGCCGACATCGCCGCCAACCACCCCGCCGAGATCCTGAACACCGTACCCGGCGTCAACGTGCAGATGAACTCCGGCCAGGAGCTGCTCATCGCGCTGCGCTCGCCCGTGCTGCCGGCCGGCGCAGGGCAGGGATCGTTCCTGCTGCTCGAGAACGGCGTGCCGACGCGCGCGCCGGGCTTTGGCAACGTCAACGCGCTGTTCGAAATCCACCACGAAACCGCCGAAGCAATCGAAGTCGTGCGCGGACCGGGCTCCGTGCGCTACGGCTCCAACGCTGTCCACGGCCTCATCAACTTCATCGACCCCGTCCCCGGCGAACAGGCCGGCCAGGCCGTGACGCTCAGCGCCAACTCGCTGCAACGCTATCGCGCTGACGCCACCACCAACTTCACCACCAACGGCATCGAAAACTGGGTCGGCCTCTCCGTGATGGACGATGGCGGCTGGCGCGACGCCTCTGGCGTTGACCAGCAGAAGCTCACCTGGCGCTCGAAATTCCAGGGCGAGACGTGGAACGCCATCGGCACCATCTCCGCCGTAAACCTCAACCAGGAAACTGCCGGATTCATCCAGGGCTTCGAAGCGTACAAGGACGAAGACCTCGCCACCACCAATCCGAACCCGGAAGCCTATCGCGATGCGTGGGCTGTCCGCGCCAACCTGCGCTACGAAACCAATTTCGGCCCTGATCGCCTGACGATCATTCCGTTCGGCCTCAGCCAGCGCATGACGTTCATCCAGCACTTCCTGCCGGACCAGTCGACGGAAGAGAACGGCCACGACTCCGTCGGCGTGATGACGCGCTATGATTTCGGTCAGACGAACTTCCGCTGGTCGGTCGGCGCAGATCTTCAGGTCGCCGATGGCTTCCTCACCGAAACGCAGACAGCGCCGAGCTTCGGCGGTGTGAACCCGCTGAACCCCACTTTCCCGCAAGGCGTCCATTACGATTACAATGTCGGCGCCTGGACCACCGGCCTCTACGCTGAGCTCGACTGGAACTTCGCGCCGGGCTGGAACATGCTGGCCGGCCTGCGCGGTGAGTCCCACGCCTACGACTACGACACCAACGTCGCGCCGGGCACGCGCGGCCGCTTCCGCGTCGCCCCCAGCCGTACGGATACGTTCGAACTCCTGACGCCCAAGGTCGGCGTGGTCTACACCGGCATCGAAGGTCTCGCCTTCTACGCCAACTATGCGCGTGGCGAACGCGCCCCGCAGACGTCCGACCAGTACCGCCTGCAGAACCTGCAGACGATCCAGCGTCTCGAAGTCGAAGGTCTCGACAGCTACGAACTCGGCACACGCGGCACGGCCAATGGCATCGACTTCGACTTCGCGATCTACCGTATGCAGAAGGAAAACTTCTTCTTCCGCGATTCCGACGGCCTCAACGTTCCCAACGGCAGCACGCGCCATTTCGGCTTCGAGGCTTCGTTTGCGGGCGACCTCGCGGAAATCGCGGGCGGAGATCTCGGCTGGAACGTCAACGCCTCGTGGTCAGACCAGCGCTATGATTTCACGCGCAACGTCGCCGCCGCCGCTGAAGACATCTTCCGCGATGACAGGATCGACACTGCGCCAGAATGGCTGGCCGATGCCGGCATCGGCTGGGAAAACCAGAACCTGTCGCTGGGCCTCAGCGCTGAATATGTCGGCGAATACTTCACCAACGCCGCCAACACCGCCAGCTATGACGGCCACCTCATCGGCCACATGCGCGGCGCGTGGCGCTTCTCCGACAAGCTCGAAGCTTTCGTCATCGTCCGCAACATCACCGACGAACGCTACGCCGATCGCGCCGACTTTGCCCAGAACCAGCACCGCTACTTCCCCGGCGAACCGGTGAACGCGACGCTGGGCGTGCGTATCAGGAACTAGTGCAGGAGGGGGTGGCTCACGCCACCTCCTTCACCTTCGCCGTCGCTTTTCCAAACTCCAGCGCCGCATCGTCGATCTTCCCGAACCGCATGGACATCATGTCCTTCGCGTAGTTCTGGTGCAGCTTCCATGGCGCCTTCGATCCCTGCTTGGGGAAGCGATCGATCGTCCGCTGCACATACCCCGACGTGAAATCCAGCCACGGCGTCTCCGTCACTTCGGGATCGGTGTTGCGCGGCGTCACTGAGTCAAAGCCGTTGTCGCCCATCCAGTTCAGCAGGTTGCAC
The DNA here is from genome assembly GCA_030824255.1 of bacterium. Taxonomy (GTDB): domain Bacteria; phylum Pseudomonadota; class Alphaproteobacteria; order Caulobacterales; family Hyphomonadaceae; genus UBA7672. Next base: position 8,345 of record JAVBYB010000506.1, on the reverse strand, counting down.
ATGTATTCGCATGTCAGGTCGCATTTCAGCGTCCACGATGCGTTGGTGTAGCCGAACACCGAAACAAGGTTCGGCACGCCCGAATACATCATGCCCTTGTAGGTCAGCTGCTTCGGCATCTCGACCGGCTGGCCGTCAACGCTCACCGCCATCCCGCCCAGAAACAGCAGGTCCAGCCCCGTCGCCGTCACCACCAGGTCGGCGGGCAACTCCTTGCCGCTCTTCAGCTTGAGGCCCGTCTCGGTGAACGCTGAAATCTCGTCGGTGACAATCGTCGATGTTCCCGCCTTCAGCGACGCGAACATGTCGCCATCGGGGATCAGGCACATCCGCTGGTCCCACGGATTGTAACGCGGCGTGAGATGCGTCTTCACATCATAGTCCGGCCCCAGAGCCTTCTGCGCCTGCGCCGTGATGAAGTCCGCCACCTTCTTCGGATTCTTCCGCGACTGTTTGTAGATATACATCGTCATCAGGACGTTGCGCCAACGGATGAGCCCATACGCCATCTTCGACGGCATCCACTTGCGCAGCCAGTTGGCGAACCTGTCCTCCGCCGGTCGGCTGACGATATAGGTCGGCGAGCGCTGCAGCATGGTCACGTGCTTCGCCGTCTTCGCCATCTCGGGCACGAGCGTCACCGCCGTCGCGCCCGATCCGATCACGACGACAGTCTTGCCCGCGTGGTCGATGTCCTCGGTCCATGTCTGCGGATGCACGATCCGCCCCTTGAAGCTGTCCTGCCCCTCGAACACCGGCGCATACCCCGCCGCGTAGCGGTAATACCCAGAGCACATCATCAGGAACGACGCTGTCGCCTGCACACGCGCCCCGCCAACCTCCGCCGTCACGGTCCACTGCGCCGTCTCGCTGTCCCAGTCGGCGGACAGCACCTTGTGCCCAAACCGGATGTGTTTCTCGATGTCGGCCTCGCGCGCCGTGTCCCGCACATACTTCAGGATCGACGGCCCGTCGGCGATCGCCTTCGCCTCCGTCCACGGCCGGAAGGCATAGCCCAGCGTGTACATGTCCGAGTCGGACCGGATGCCCGGATATCGGAACAGGTCCCATGTCCCGCCGATCGCCTCGCGCTGCTCCAGGATCGCATAGGTCTTGCCGGGGCATTTCTGCTGCAGCCACCACGCCGCGCCGATCCCCGAAAGTCCCGCCCCCACGATCAGCACATCAACATGCCCCGCCGAGCCTCTCGGCAGGGTGGTTTCACTCAGCGTATCCGCCATGAGCGTTTCCTTGTCTGAGCAGGGCGTCGTCTTGCCGCGCCGTCCCTGCAAATGCCTCCGCGGTCAGCCAACCAGACTCCCGCGTGACGCGATAGACCCCTCCAGAACAATCGGTATGCCGCTCCCCGCTAACCAACAGCGCGTTTCGCCGCGCGCCCCAGGGCCGGTCTTGCCGTCGCGGGCAGGGCATATCTTGCCCCTTCTGCCTTGCGCAGGGGCCCCCGCGCCGTTTATCTGGCCGCCAAACTCGATCAGGGGCCGCTGGAACCATGAAAGATATCGTCGAGGCGCTGGAGAAGAAGCGCGAGCATGCCCGGATGGGTGGCGGCCAGAAGCGCATCGACGCCCAGCACGCCAAGGGCAAGCTCACGGCGCGCGAGCGTATCGCCCTCCTGCTCGATGAAGGCTCCTTCGAGGAGTGGGACATGTTCGTCGAACACCGCTCCCACGATTTCGGCATGGAAAACCAGCGCATCCCCGGCGACGGCGTCGTCACGGGCTGGGGCACGATCAATGGCCGCGTCGTCTACGTCTTCTCGAAGGACTTCACCGTGTTCGGCGGCTCGCTCAGCCGCGCCCACGCCGAAAAGATCGTGAAGGTCCAGCAGGCCGCCATGAAGAACGGCGCGCCGGTCATCGGCCTGTTCGATGCCGGCGGCGCCCGCATCCAGGAGGGCGTCGAAGCCCTCGGCGGCTATGCCGACATCTTCCTCGAGAACGTGCTGGCCTCGGGCGTCATCCCGCAGATCTCCGTCATCATGGGCCCCTGCGCCGGCGGCGACGTCTACAGCCCCGCGATGACCGACTTCATCTTCATGGTGAAGGACACGTCCTACATGTACGTGACCGGCCCGGATGTCGTGAAGACCGTCACCAACGAGATCGTCACGCATGAAGAGCTCGGCGGCGCCCGCGTCCATGCCCAGAAATCCGGCGTCGTCGATGGCGCCTACGAGAACGACCTCGAGACGCTGGCGCAGATGCGCCGCCTCGTCGGCTTCCTCCCGCTGTCCAACCGCGACAAGCCGCCCACCGTCCCCACCTTCGACGATCCGGAACGCGCCGAGCCCTCGCTGGACACGCTTGTCCCGGCGAACCCGAACACGCCCTACGACATGAAGGAGCTGATCCAGAAGGTCGCCGACGAGGGCGACTTCTTCGAGATCGGCAAGGACTTCGGAAAGAACATCCTCACCGGCTTCGGCCGCATGGAGGGCACGACGGTCGGCTTCGTCGCCAACCAGCCCATGTCGCTCGCCGGCGTCCTCGACATCGACTCCAGCCGCAAGGCCGCGCGCTTCGTGCGCTTCTGCGATTGCTTCAACATCCCGATCGTCACGTTCGTCGACGTGCCGGGCTTCATGCCGGGCACGAAGCAGGAATATGGCGGCCTCATCAAGCATGGCGCGAAGCTGCTCTTCGCCTACGCCGAAGCCACCGTTCCGAAAGTCACCGTCATCACGCGCAAGGCCTATGGCGGCGCCTATGACGTCATGAGCTCGAAACACCTGCGCGGCGACGTCAACTTCGCCTGGCCCACCGCCGAGATCGCGGTCATGGGCGCCAAGGGCGCTGTCGAGATCATCTTCCGCGCCGACGCGGGCGATGCTGAAAAGCTCGCCGCGAAGACGAAGGAATATCAGGATCGCTTCGCCAACCCGTATGTCGCCGCCTCACGCGGCTTCATCGACGACGTGATCATGCCGCACAACACGCGCAAACGCATCATCCGCTCGCTCCGCACGCTGAAGAACAAACAGCTCAGCAACCCGCCGAAGAAGCACGACAACATTCCGCTGTAGGTCCGCAAGGTCGCGGGAAGTCCTGCCCCACGCAAAGCGTGGGGAAGGTGGCATGCGAAGCATGACGGAAGGGGCTGGCCGCGAAGCGGCCGGATGGCTCGATCTGCAGGACGCCAACGCTCACTCCGGCGACGGCATCCCCTCCAGCAGTTCGCCCACCTTGTCCGCCATGTCCGGATTGCTCGCCAGCGGCATCATGATGCTCGCCATCTTCATGCCGAAGCCGAGCAGCTGCGGATAAGCCGAACCGAACGCGACTTCGCGGTCATTCTCGCTCATCGCCTTGAGCTGCGCCGAAGGGGCGGACATCTGCGCATAGATCGCCGCAAGCTGTGGCCTTGCCGCCGCCACGCCCGCATCATCCTTCACCGTGCTCAGCACGGTGAACACCTTCTCCAGCCCCGCGACATAGGCGGAAGCCGCCGGATGCACCTGGCCGCTCGCAATCGCGCCAGTGATGGCCTGCATCTTGGCGCGCTCTTCCGCTGTCATCTCCGGGTTCATGGCGCCTGCCATTGCGCCCGCCTGCGCCATCGCCGCCGCCAGCTGTTCCGGGGATACCTGTGCGCCATCCACGCCTGCCGCCATCCCGCCAAACGCGGCCGCCATCTCCTGCATGGCCTTGGCGGCATTTTCCGCCGCGATCTGCTCCGGCGTCTTTGCCGGCTGACATGCGCTCACGCTGAGCGAAGCCACAAGCAGGGCGATGGCTGAAATGCGGATCATGTTGTCCCTCCCGGATTATGCCGCGAGTGTGCGAGCAGCCGAAAGCACCCGCAACCCTTCATTGCACCCGCGCTCCCAAAGCACCCGTCCGATGCAACGGGCGTCTCTCGAATTCGCTTACTGAGGCGTCTCCGCACTGTCCCCGCGCATCTTGTCCAGCATCTGCCGATAGTTCTTGCGGACTGCTGCCGGCAGGCATCCATCGGTCAGCCCGATCTCAAGCTTTTCAGCGAGCGCCGCCTGATTGCCCAGCTCGCGATAGGCGGCCACTTCGATCTGTAGCAGGGCTGCCAGTTGACGTGGAGAGGCGGCATGCGGGCGGGCCAGCGCCGCAGAATCCAGCGCGCCCGCGCCATCGCGAGACTGCAGCGCGACGCTGGCGGCGTTGAAGTGATCCACGAAAGGCTTGCTCGCCTTTTCCAGCGACTTGTCTCTCGGGGGGCAGGCATTCGGCGTGTCCTGGGCAATCACCGCATGATCGCCTGGAGGCGGTCGATAGTCGCCGCGACTATCGGGTTCACGTTCGAACGCCCCCCGTCCAATCGGCAGCTGCGCGAATGCCGCGCCCGCGCAAAGAATCGGAGCGATAGCCAGAACGGCCAGTCTCATGCCGCAATCTCCCCAACGTGCGCACGAACTGTCTCACGATCCCGCCGAACAGGCGAGGGGAACGGGATCGTTTCGCCTTGCCCTCTGCGTCATGCCGTTGCAGCTTGCGCCCAACATGCGCGCCGGACTCGCCAGACAGTCCGCGAGGGGAGAGACGATCAATGGAAACGTCCGCTGAGGGCGCGAAAGCGCCCGAGAAGCAGAATGGTGCGCTCGTCATCGGCGCGTCCAGCGTCGGCACCATGTTCGAATGGTACGACTTTTTCCTCTACGGATCGCTCGTCGCCAACATCAACATGCACTTTTACTCCGGCGTGAACGAGACGACCGGCTACATCCTCGCCCTCGCCACCTTCGCCGCCGGCTTCATCGTCCGCCCGTTTGGCGCGCTGGCCTTCGGCCGCATCGGCGACATCGTCGGCCGCAAGAACACATTCCTCGTCACCATGATCATCATGGGCATCGCGACCTTCCTGGTCGGCCTGCTGCCCGGCGCTGATTTCTTCGAGAACATGGGTGCGGGCATGGGCGTCATCGCCCCGATCCTGCTCGTCCTGCTGCGCGTGCTGCAGGGTCTTGCGATCGGCGGGGAGTATGGCGGCGCCGCCACCTACATCGCCGAACATGCGCCGCCGAACCGTCGTGGCTTCTTCACCTCCTGGATCCAGATCACCGCGACGATCGGCCTGTTCATCTCGCTCCTTGTCATCCTCGGCATCCGCTCGCTGATGTCGACGGAAGACTTCAACGCGTGGGGCTGGCGCATCCCGTTCCTGCTGTCGGCCTTCCTCCTGGTGATCTCGGTCTGGATTCGCGTCCAGCTGAACGAGAGCCCCGTCTTCCTCAAGATGAAGGAAGAGGCCGCCACGTCGAAAGCCCCGCTGTCGGAAGCCTTCGGCAACTGGAAGAACGTGAAGTGGGTGCTGATCGCCCTGTTCGGCTGCGTCATGGGCCAGGCGGTGATCTGGTACACCGGCACCTTCTATGGCCTCACCTACATGAAGCAGACCCTGCGCATGGACCCCGCGCAGGCTGATACGCTTGTGGCGGTGTCGCTGCTGATCGGCACGCCGTTCTACATCTTCTTCGGCTGGCTGTCGGACAAGATCGGCCGCCGCAACCTGATCCTCGCCGGCCTTCTCATTCCGGTGCTGACCTACTTCCCGCTCTTCCACATGCTGACGCAGTCGGCGAACCCTGCGCTCTATGCGGCGGTCGATACCTCGCCCGTCATCGTCCGCGCCGATCCCGCCGCGTGCTCGCTCCAGTTCGACCCCGTGGGCAAGAACAAGTTCGACACGCAGTCGTGCGACGTGGCGAAGGCGCTGCTGTCGAAGTCGGGCGTCAGCTACAACGCCGAAGACGTGCCGCCCGGAACGCCAGCCGAAATCCAGATCGGCGGCCAGGCCTATCCGGCCCCTGCCGTCGAAGCGATGGATCCTGCCGCCCGCGCCACCGCGATCGCCGCCTACAACACGCAGGTGAGCGAAGCCCTGAAAGCCGCAGGCTATCCCGCCAGCGCCGACAAGGACCTCGTCAACGCCGGCATGGTGGTCGCGCTGCTGTTCTTCACGCAGCTCTGCACCGCGATGGTCTACGGCCCCATGGCCGCGATGCTCGTGGAACTGTTCCCGGCAAGGGTGCGCTACACGTCGATGTCGTTGCCCTACCACATCGGCAATGGCTGGTTCGGCGGCCTGCTGCCCACCATCGCCTTCGCCATCGTGGCGAGTACCGGCAACATCTACGCCGGCATCTGGTATCCTGTGATCATCGCGGGCATCACCTTCGTGATCGCGCTCTTCTTCCTGCCGGAAACCTACAAGCGCAATATCAAGCACGGCGAAGGGTTTGACGACGGGAAGGGCTCTTATTGAGCAAGTTGGGCCGTATCGTAGCATCCCTCCCGATCCCGCACGTGCTGCGGGATCGGGTCGATGCCCAGTTCGACTGCATCGCGCCAGACCGTCACCTGAAGACGGATGAGGTGATCGCCCTCGCCAACCAGCACCAGCCAGACGGCCTGCTGATCTCCCTCGGCATGCCCATGCGCGCCGAACACATCGCGCAGCTCCCCGCCAGCATCCGCGTCATGGCCACCACCAGCGTCGGCTACGACCATATAGACGTCGCCGCCGCCAACGCGCGCGGCATCATCGTCTGCAACACGCCCGACGTGCTGACGGACGCGACCGCCGACACCCACATGCTCCTCCTCCTCGGCGCCGCCCGCCGCGCGAAGGAGCATGTGCGCAACATGGATGGCGGCTGGAAGATCCGGAATGGCTTCTTCCAGGGCCTTGGCGTGGAAGTCACCGGCAAGACGATGGGCATCGTCGGCATGGGCCGCATCGGCCGCGCCGTGGCGGATCGCGCGCGCGGTTTCCGCATGCCCATCCTCTATCACAATCGCACGCGCCTCCGGGCCGACCGCGAAGGCGACGCCCGCTACTTCGCCAGCCTCGAAGACATGCTGCCCCTCTGCCAGGTCCTCAGCCTCAACCTGCCGGGCGGGCAGGGCGTGCTGATGACGGCGGAGCGTTTCGCGCTCCTCCCCCGCGGCGCGATCTTCGTGAACTCCGCGCGCGGCTCGCTGGTCGATGAAGGCGCGCTTCTGGAAGCCCTGAAGTCCGGCCAGGTCGGCGCGGCGGGGCTCGACGTCTTCCAGAAGGAGCCCGGTTACGACACGCGGCTCAACGAGCTGGAGAACACCTTCCTGCTCCCCCATATCGGCAGCGCTACGGTGGAAACCCGCACGGCGATGGCAGAGCTGGCGCTGGACGGCATCGTCGGCGTCCTCGCCGGCCAGTCGCCGTCGAACATCATCAAGGTCTGACCTCTGGCGGTCCCGCGTCGTTAACCGTCTGCCGCGACCAGACGGCCAGATCAGCATTCCCGAGGCACGCGAGTTGCGCCTGTAATCCCTGAGACGGCCCGAACCGCACCCAAGTGTATGCTAATAGCACAAAATGGGTAGTTGAGGCCGCAGGGAAAGGGACAGACACATGCAGATCGTCACTGTCAGCGGCTTCAAGGGCGGCACCGGCAAGACCACGCTGGCCACCCTCCTCAGCGTCGCCGCCACGCTCGAAGGCTGCAAGACAGCCGGCCTCGACCTCGACAACAACACCCGCAATTACGGCAGCATCCTCACGCGCCGCCGCGCCGCCGGTCTGGCTTCGCCCGATCACGTCGCCATGGTCGAATTCGAGGATGAAGCCGCCGCTCCCGTCCGTCATCCGCGCTGGCTGGACAGCATGGTCCGCATGGCCCGCCAGGAAGGCTACGAACTCCTCGTCATCGACACCGGCTCTGGCACGACCGAAGACCGCTACCGCGCCCATGTGATCGCGGATGTCGTCCTCACCCCGCTCAACGAAAGCCCCAGTGACCTGCACGGCCTGTTCGCGGCGCCGGGGACGCCGCAGGCGGCCAAGGTGAACTATCGCGAACTCGTGGAAAGCGCCCGCTTTGAGCGCCAGTCCGCCGGCCTCCCGGCCCAGCGCTGGCATGTCTGCCGCAACCGCGTTTCACATCTGCCGACCCGTCTCGGCAAGATCGTGGAGCGTCGCGTGGACCAGCTCGTCACAGAGGTCGGCCTTGAAGCCGTCTGGTGTGTGCGCGATCGCGTCGTCCACCGCTCCATCGCGCTCGATGGCCGCACGGTGCTCGATGCTCCGCTTGGCGCGCCGCTCACCATGAGCGAACTTGCTGGCCGCTCCGAAGCCCGTTCACTGCTGGGAATGCTCGCCCGCGCAAGCGTCCGCGAGCCCATGAAGCTGGCGGCCTGATACAACCTGTCATCCCGAAAGCCGTGCCGCGGCTATCCGGAGCCCATTTCGCGTTCGCGACGGCGGTCAAATGGTTCCCGGCGCTGCGCACTACGTGCGTCGGTCGGGATGACAAGCGTTGAACGAAGCCGCCTCAGCCCCTGAACGCCCGCTGCTTCTCGCCACGCCCGACCAGC
>JAVBYB010000446.1 GCA_030824255.1 bacterium | reverse complement strand
AAGAGGGAAGGGCGGTGACGCGCCAGCGCGTGGTCGCCGCCGTCGGTTGGCCGAAATCGAATGTGTCACGGTCGCGTTTCCAGCGACGGATCGCGAGCGCGAGCGTGCCCGAGGTTTCCGCAGCAAGCTTCAGGCGGCGAGATGCGGTCATCGACAGCTTGGCGATCTCGCCAACAACGCTGCCAAGTCCGCCATGTCGAAGACCTTCCTCCCAGCAGGTGAGCAGGGACGCCTCGTCTCCGGCTTCGACGATGATAATGCGATCAGGATCAAGGCCAGCTTGCGCGAGAGCTGGCGCAAACAGGTCAGGTCGCGTGATGCACCAGAGGATCTGTCCGCGTGTGCGTGCAGCGATGCCGACGGCGAAGAGAATCGCGGCGCCATGCAGCGCGCCCGAAGCGCCGCCTGCGATCTCATGCAGCGAGGTGAGTTAGAGACCTTGGCGGGGAAGAGCATTGTCGATCATGGCAACGCCGAACGGGAGCGTCGCCGCGTCGCCGCGTCGGCACGCAGAGGCGTACCGATGCGGCCTATATCATCCCGAAGCTGGCGCAAAAGCGCTTCGTTCCGCACTACGACCTCCAACAAGGTTCTTGAGTTGTTCCAAAACGTCGTTAGAGTCAAACGCCCTACGGAGCAGCGTCTCAATTTCGTGGATGGCGACGATCGCGGGCACCTTGGAATTGCGCGCGAGTACAAAGTCTCGCATGAAGAAGAGGGTTTTGTTGGTCGCAGAGGGCGACCAATGTGGGGCGGGATCATCCTCAGACTTTTGTCTTGGGCGGATTGCGCAGTCCGGCTGCGCAAGATGCCCAGCGCTCGGACAGGGGAGCGATCATGTCGAACGTGCTCGACGCGAGTATCCTGAGCTACCTGATGACAAAGCCCGGGCAGAAGGCCGACGAAATCGCCAAAGCCCTGAACTCCACGCGCACGGAAATCAACCAACGTTTGTATGGCGCCTTGAAGGAGCGTGTACGTCAGGACAACGCATACCGCTGGTCAGTTGTGTCCGGAGCGGCCACCGGTCCTTCGGGTGCTTCTGCGCAGCATCAAGCTCCACCTGACACCAACCTATCTCGCCTGTGTCGCTACTATCTGGCTTGCCTTGGTTACGATGATACCGGCGTCTCCACGTTCTTGACCTCGAAGTACGACGATCCCGACTACGTCGAACTTCGTGAGCTCCCTAAATCGTCGTCAGACATTGATGACGGGGGTGCGGCAAGACGCATGCTTGGCCGGCTCAGAACGGAGCGTGGCCGGTATGGTCTCTATCTCGGCTATCCGACGTCACTGCGGCACGTCACTTCAAAGAAATCGGACTGGGAAGGCATGATGGTCGAGCCTGTCCTGCTGTTTCCAATTGAGCAGGAAGCCGGAGGCGTCAAACTCATCATCGACTTTTCTTCGCCGATCGTGAACCAGCGCCCCTTCCAGAGCTTCACCTCGGCAGAGCGCGATATGCTCATGAACGAAATCGTTCTGCTGGAACAGGAGCTCGGTATCAGCGGAAGCGAGCAACGACCTGAACTCGATGAGCTGGCGATGCGGTTACAGGCGGTACGGCCAGAATGGCCGTGGAAAGAGGACACAGATCCTGCCTCATTGGGCGGCAATCGCCGGCCGATTTCGACGCTCAAGGAATCCGGGATCTATAATCGCGCCGTAATCATCATGGCCGAGCGCTCTCCCTACACACAGGGCCTGGAGAAGGAGCTTCGAGAGCTTGCGACGGCTGATAGGGCGATTGGAGGAACTGCGCTGGGGCGATGGCTCGACGGAAATACCGCGACCACCGAACCTCCAGCTGTTGCCGCCGCGCCTCTCCTTGAAGTGCTGCCGATGAATGTGGAACAACGCGAAGCTGTCTTCGCGGCGCTTCACCGTCCACTCACCATTATCACGGGACCGCCGGGCACCGGCAAATCCCAAGTGGTCACGAATCTCCTCGTGAATGCGGCGTGGCAAGGGAAGCGTGTTCTGTTCGCGAGCAAAAACAACAAGGCGGTCGACGTCGTCGAGACTCGTGTGAACGCTTTGGGTCCGCGGCCCGCTCTGCTGCGAGTCGGAGCGCAAGCATATCAGGCTCGGCTCGCTGAATTTGTGCTCGCACTACTTGCCGCCACGACGACCAAGACAGAACGAGATGACTACGTCGAGGCTAAGGCGCGTCACGAGGCTCTCATGCAGGAGCATCAGCGTCTTGCAAACGAAGCAAGCGCGCTGGTGACGTTGCGAAACGAGGTGGATCGGCTTGAACAGACGGCGGAGGAGGGGCGGCCAGCGCTGGGCGAAGAATTGTTCCGTCGTGCGCAGGAGATCGACCCCGACCAGTCCCGAGCAGCCGTCGTGCTTATTCAATCTGCTCTGGACCGAGCCGACCGCGAAAAGGCGCGTGGTCTTTCGCGGCTGCTCTGGCCACTAGGTCGATCCCGCAAGATGCGAGCACTTGGCGCAGCGATGGCAAGTCGCCGTGCGACATTCGCTTCGCTTGGTGTCGTGCTACCGACGGCGCCAACCACGGACTCGGAAATTGCCCCGGTGCGGGTCGCTGTCGATCGCGCTTTGGCTCTCGTGAATCATCTTGAGAAGGCCAGAGCGTACCTTCTGGCACTTGGGCGGTTGCAGAACGTCAGGCCGCTTGAGGCAATCGACAGGGAAGAGCGTGATCTTCAAGACCGGATTGCGCGACACTCAACCCAGCTTTGGAAGCTATGGCTGCGCCTCCAACCATCCCGCTTGTCGGCACAAGAGCGGCAAAACCTTGGCCGATACACCGCACTGTTGCGTATGGTGACCGAGGCAGGTGACGAAGGTCAGCTTTCGAAGCAAGCCTATGCCCAGTACGCGCAGCTCCTTCAAGAGATATCGCACCTGCTTCCCTGCTGGGCGGTAACCTCCCTGTCGGCGCGCGGCAGGATACCTTTTCAGCCCGCAGTGTTCGACATCGTCGTGTTTGACGAAGCAAGCCAATGTGACATCGCGTCGGCCCTACCTTTGCTCTATCGGGCAAAATCCGTTGTGGTGATCGGTGATCCCAAGCAGCTCTCACATATCAGCGGGCTCAAACGCGGTCAGGATCAGGCGCTTCTTGAGAAGAATGGGCTGCTGGAGAAATTTCCGCACTGGGCCTATTCGCACCAATCCCTGTTCGGGCTCGCAGCCACGCAGGTGGCGGGTGATGAGGTTGTCAGTCTTGTAGACCACCATCGCTCGCATGCTGACATTATCAATTTTGCGAACCGCGAGTTCTACGAAGATCGCCTGCGCGTCGCGACAAGCTACGATCAACTGCGCCGGCCAGCCTCGCGCGAGCCAGGTATTCGCTGGGTGAATGTGAAAGGCAAGGCCGTCCGCCCGGGTACCGGAGGGGCCGTCAACAATGCGGAGGTGCAGGCCGTCGTCGACACGCTCCGCGACCTCGTATTAGGCAAAGGATACGCAGGCAGCGTCGGTGTGGTGACGCCATTCCGAGCGCAAGCGAACGCGATCACCCAGCTAGCCAACAAGGACGATGTTCTTTCAGCTGCTCTTATCCAGCGAGGTTTCATCGCGCAGACGGTCCATACATTCCAGGGCGATGAGCGGGACGTGATGATTTTCTCGCCAACGGTTGCCCACGGCATGACGCCCGGAGGCCTGTCGTTCCTGCGCTCGAATGGAAACCTCTTCAACGTTGCAATTACACGGGCGAGGGCACAGCTGATCGTGGTCGGAGATATGGCGGCGTGCGCAGCTTCCGACATCGGCTATCTTTCTCGGTTTGCGGCATACACCGGGTCGCTTTTGAATGAGCAGGACCAGGCAGATCAAGGTCCCATCAAAGACCTTGGCGTCGACTATCCAACTGTAGCTCGACCGGAACTAGTCTCGGATTGGGAGAAGGTCTTTTATGCCGCCGCGTTTGAGGCAGGCTTCAAGTTGATACCTCAGCGAAACGTCGAGAAGTACATTGTCGATTTTCTACTCGAGCACCGGGGACGATCACTCGTCATCGAGATTGATGGGGAACGGTATCACCGGAACTGGAATGGTGAGCTTTGTCGGCGAGATCAAATCCGAAATCAACGCCTGTTCGAACTCGGATACGATGTGCAGAGGTTTTGGGTTTACGAAGTACGCGACGATTTGGAAGGATGTCTGTCCAAATTGCGCCGTTGGCAGCAAGGTGCAAACCTCGCGACAGGCCAGCTTCGTCCTGAGGCGTAGATCCGACGGACATATTTTCAGATCGGATGCTTGTGGAAGGTGCCTGCCATCGGCCTACGATGACGGGAGATTACGGATTAGAATCGCAGGATGCAGTTTCGCGCCAAGCAGATAGCTCCGCCAAAGGAGTGGGGGACATTCGAGGACCTTTGCCACGCGTTATTCAAGTTCGTGTGGCAAGATCCGCTTGCGCAGAAGAATGGGCGCAGGGGTCAACCACAGACCGGCGTCGACGTGTTTGGCTCGCCGAATGCCACACGGCAACGCTTTTGGGGCGTTCAATGCAAGGGCAAAGACAGCAATTACGGTAGCAAGGCGGAGTGGAAGGAAGTGCTCGCCGAGGTGGCGAAAGCAGAGCTATTTTCTCCGCGCTTGGAGAGGTGGATATTCGCGACGACTTCTCCGACTGACGCTAGCCTGCAGCAGGCGGCACGGGAGCTCTCAGTTAAGCGCGAAGCAAAAGGCCTATTCAGCGTAGATGTTCTTGGGTGGGAGGAAATTCAGGCGCTGATGGCTGAGACGCCACAAGTGGTGGCGGAGTTCTATCCAGAACACGCCGACCATTTAGCGGACGCGATCGAGGCGCTGCGTGAGCTTCCGGCGTTCGAGAACAGAATTGCTCAACTTCTCGACCGGGCAAATGTCACTTCGGTGCAACCAGCCAGCGCGCATGGTCCTGCAATTTGGGAAACGGTGACATTTGACAGCAACCGGGGATTAGGTCCCGCTTTGATGGGATATCCGTTGGGACCGTCGGATGCCGCAGCGTGTCCTCGATTGAATGAAGTCGATCTTGTTCTAGGGCAACTGAAAGTAGCTTATTCGGTCCGAGTTGTTGGCGAGCCAGGCGCGGGCAAATCAATCTGCTGCTATCAAGCAGCGAGAGAACTTTCGTCCAAGGGATTTGAAGTTCGCCGGCTAGTCGATCCAGAGGCCGATAACATCCCTATCGCCCCTGATCCATCAGGAAAGCCATGTCTACTTTTGATCGATGACGCGCATCTTCTCAGACCGCACGTTTTGAGGCGTATCGAGGAAGGTGCGAATGCCACAAACCTCGTGCTTACCACGCACAATGCGGTCGACAGGACTAGTCATCATGGCGCGATTGCGCTGGACGCCAAACGGGCAGTCAAAACAATCGCCAACGCACTGCGCACGGACTTCGACAAAACGCTTGAAGCTGTGCGCCTCGCTGACGATCAAATCGGCGATCGCATGATGGACTCTGATCTCAACGATCGCCTGGATCAAGCAGAAGCATCGGCAGACCGTCCGTGGCAATTCTGCTTTGTGCTCGGCGGCGGCTGGCGTCGATCCAAACAAGCTGCAGATCTTGCTCGTTCAGCTGGCAATGATCTTATTCTCGGCGCGATCGCAATGCGGCAGCTGGCATCTCGCGACGCGCGCGCGACGCGCTCCGAAATTCTTGATGTCTGCAGCATCGCCGGAATCGATGCTGCCGCCCTCGAGTCTGGGGTTGAGTGGTTAGGCGCGCAACGACTCATTATTAGTACCGCCGAATGCCGGACCCCGCACCAACGCTTCGCATCTGTTGTGCTCAAACGCATTCTTGAAGGACAGGACAGGTCAGGGCGCGCCAAAATCTCGCAGATGATCGAGGGAATCTTGTGCGATTCCCGCTATCCGTATGCGGGCGTACGCGTGTTGATTCATGAGCTCCGCTTCGCGGGAAACTACAACTGGACACGCCTTATCGGACAGTCGGCGCTTTCGATAGCGGTCGAGCGATGCTGGGCGGCCAACGGCCCGGACCGAAATTTTGCAGCCCTCGCTCTTTGCGACCTGTGGGATTTTGTCGAGGGTGGACCGACCGCGGTCGTTGAGCCAAATGCTTCAACACTGACCAAGTGGATTTCAGCGCCGAATGACGGTGCGTACGGCTTTGGTCATCTCCTCAACAGTCTCGCGCAACGAGACCAGAAACTGGCCGAGCGGGTTGTCGCGGACGCGGACGCGGAAGCAATAGCGACAGCCTATTCCAACGCAAATCCGGATACAGCTTACGGTCTAGCAGAGATGTTGCGCAGCGTCGCTTCGGTGCGGGAGGAAGTGTTCAACGCGAAAGTAAAGGCCGCTATTGATCGAGATAAGTTACGGGCGTTGGCCTCTCACGAAGGTTTCAAGCAGGAAGCTTACGTTTTCGGCAAGTTCTGTGCTTCGGTGACTTGGTGGGACGACGACTTGGCGTTGGAGATGGCCGAGCTTTTCGTCCCGACTGCACAGCTCGTTTTGGCCGACGATCCGATTGAAGGGTTTAATCAACTCAGCAGCGATTTCGCATCGACCGTGCTTCGCGTGTTCGACGTCATGAATGTGTATGTCGGAAAATACAAGCCGAGCCGACGTCAGTGTGCGGTCGCGCGGCGCATGTGCGAGAAAGTTGATGCCAAGAAGGTCGCGGAATACATCTCATCGGTCCGACCCCGTCACTTTCAGTCAGCGGCCCATTTCCTGCATTTTCTCGCTCGGTCCGCGCCCAGAAAATACGACGCGGCCTTGCGGCAGCTTGATTGGAACAAACTGAATGCCGTCATCGAACGTGATTGGGCCAACATGCCCCACGATACCGAGGTTTTTCTCGCGATGCTCTTTGCGCGTCAGACGACGCAACATTTGGTCCGTACGCTAATTCTCGAAAACGCCGGCAAGATCATTCGCTTTCCCCCTCGATTGGTACTGATGGCGCCCGATGTCGGACTCACTCATATCGCTAATGGCGGTGTTCTGCGGTTAGGCGGCAATGGTCACGTGAGCTGGGATCTCGGGGGCTTTGCCTTGGCAATTATCTCGGAAAAGCAACCTGAGTTGGTAGAGTCAGCCGTCGCGCCCTTCATTAAGCCCATTGCACAAGCACTCGCGAACTACTGCCGGGATGGTACAGGCCCTGCGGAAGGCTTTGTCCGCATCGTCATACTTCATGCCCCTTCGGCCTGGGCTGGCGTCTTGAAGAGCTTTGATTACGTCCAAGGAGAGGATTGCTTGGCGAAATGCCTAGGGGGCGATGAAGATCATCGACGAACGGCGGCCGCAATCATTGAGTCTGCTGTCACACTGAATGGCCCTGTAGGGGATATGGCGCGTCGGTTGCGCGAGCGATTTCCAAAGGCCTCTGCTCCTACAGTCGCAGCTCCGCTCTTTGCTAGAAAGCAGACGCGCGCGCGCCGCAAGGCCTAGATCAATCGGGCCCGTCGCAGCATGACGCCTCCGTTCGCGGCGCACAAATCGTCCAACGAGTGGTTTCTTCTCTCGTGCGGACGCTCGCGGGCCAAACAGCGGCTGCGTTACGGGCCTACTTTGCGCGCGTGGGGCGATCGCCTACCGCGCGCGCCGTTCAAGGGCCGCTAGCGCTCTTCGCCCTTGACCGCCGCGCTGGTGCGGCAGGCGTTCTCCACACGGTCGCGCAAGCGGCCCCGGCTTCGCATTTTGCTGCCGGGAAGCTCGTAGGAGCATCCCATGACTGATCACACCCAAACCATCCAGTATATTCCGTTGAGCAAGCTAGTCGCTTCCCCACGAAACGTCAGGCGCAAGCATCCGAAAGCCGACATTGAGGCATTGGCAGCTTCAATTCACGCGCGAGGGCTTCTGCAGAACCTCTGTGTCGTAGCGAGCGACAATGACTGCTTCGAGGTGGAAGCCGGCGGTCGGCGGCGTCTCGCTCTCAAGCTACTCGCGAAAGAGAAGAAACTCGCGAAGGATTGGCCGGTCCCCTGCCATGTCGTCGCGCGCGAGAACGGGGTCGAGGTGTCACTGACGGAGAACATCCATCGCGTCGCCATGGACGTGATGGATGAGATCGATGCCTACGCGACGCTGGTCGCCGAAGGAAGGACGCCAGACGAGATAGCGCGACGCTTCGGAGTCGAGCGGCGTCATGTCGATCAACGCCTTGCGCTCGCTGGTCTGTCCCCCCGGATCAAAGCGGCGTGGAAGCGCGGTGACGTTTCGCTTGAGGCGGCGCGCGCTTTCTGTCTCGTTGATGACCACGCACAGCAGGACGCCGTGTACCGCAGTCTCGGGAAGCCGGTGAGCCACGCGCAATCCGTACGCGCGCGGCTGATGGACGGTCGCATGCGTACGACTGACCGCCTGGCAATCTTCGTTGGCTTGGAGGCGTACGAGGCTGCCGGCGGCAAAGTCCTGCGCGACCTTTTCGATGAGGATGCTGTGTTCATCGACTCGCCCGCGCTGATGACGAAACTCGCTGAGGACTTACTTGCCAGCCGACGTGACGATTGGCTGGCGAAGGGCTGGAGCTGGGTCGATCTCAATCTGGGCTCTGGCCGCGGCGAGGGATTATCGATGGTTCGCCTCCATGCCGAATGGCGAGATCCGACGCCCGAGGAGCAGGGCGAACTTGACCGCATCTCAGGAGAGATCGAAGCGCTGGACGCCGACCTGGACGCCAACGGTATCGACGATGATCCGCGCTGGACCCAACGGGATGATCTCGAAGCCGCCTATGAGACGATCAGGCAGGCCGCCCGCTGCTGGTCGACCGAATTCATGGCTCTCTCGGGTGTCATGCTGTCGATCGACCACGACGGCGAGGTCAGCTTCGCAGAAGGTCTTGTGCGGGCCGATGATCAGAAGCGCGCAGAGGCTTTTCTGAAGCAGCGTCGCGCGGGGCAGGCGGGCGAATTCGAACACGACGATCAGGAAGATCAGGTCGCCACGCGCGTCAGTGCGCTTCCCAAGGCAGTCAACCGCGATTTGACGACGGCGCGTACGCGCGCGATCAGACTCCTTCTGTCGGGCGATCCGGACGTTGCTCTCGCGCTTTGCGTTGCGTCGCTGGCGGGTCGGTGTCTGCATCATGCCGAGCTGGCGGGTGTGTCGATTTCAGGTCAGGCCCGCCAGGTCGACGATCTTCCGGCTTTGAGCGCAGTTCTGTCGGAACTGGAGGCGCGCGCACCAGGCGAAGGCCCCGCGCTTGTTGATTGGGCTTTGGAGATGTCGCGCGAGCGTCTGCTTGGCGTGTTGGCGGCGCTGGTCGCAAGCACGATTGATCTTACGCATGAGGACACGTCACCGGGGGACCTGATCAAGCAAGATCTCGCAGACAAGTTGGCGCAGTCTCTTGATGTGGACATGACGCAGTACTGGAAGCCGGACCTGGCCGGTTTCTGGGCGCGGCTTTCAAAGTCCACGCTGGTGGAGGCTTTCAACAACGCGCCCGGCATGAGCGGAAAGAGCCCCAGAGCGCGGGAAGATGCGATCAAGGCTCACATGAAACTCCGTCGCGACGATCTGGCGGCAAAGGTTGCATCTGCTTTCGACGGCGCCGGATATCTCCCGGAAATTCTCACAACACCTATCCCCGCGGGTGCGTTTGAAGTCACCGCCGCAGGCGCGGAAGCTGTGTCTGTTCCAGCTGTCGCCGCGGAATAGGTCAGTCGACTGTCCCCACGTGGGCTTTCGCTCGCGTGGGGATAACCCTGTTGAAACTCCGGCAGCATGCCTAATAATCAGGTTGTGCGTGCGAGGGGGGACCGATGACTGGATATGAAAAGTCTCCGGACTATGGCGGTCCGGGCAAGGTGAACTGGCGAACTGTCATCACAATGGTCGTAATGCTGTCGATGATCATCGCGGCCTTCGTGCTGAGCCCCAACAAATAATCGGGGAAATCCCCTGATTCGGCGCGTCAATCGGAGCTTTCCCGAGCCCCACGACTCGCCCACGCACCCTGACGTGCTCTTCACCCGGCAATTCCGCCGCGGTTGGGAGCATACCAATGTCACGGAAAACCAAGTCGCAAGCTGCGTACCATGTGCTGATGACTCCGTCTGAGGTTCGAGCGGAAGCTGCCTACATGATCGTCGAGGCAATTCTTGGACGCATCAACGCCAGCGAGCGAACGCGCATCATGGGCGCCGTGAAGGCACAACTTCACGGCGCGGGCCTCGACAGGATTGAAGCCGAAGTCGATGCGCTGTTCGTCGACTTCCCACCCAATCGACCAGTGGAGTAGCCGATCGGGCGCGACCCCGGCTTCGTGTAGCCGGGGTCGCTAGCGCATCAATCGTCGACATACTCTTCATCGCCGATCGGATCGGCGGAGTCGGATTCCTTATAGCGGGAATTGCTCATCTTCCGGTCCACCGGCCACATTGTCATGAGGCCGGACGGGTAGGGGACTAGCATCGCCTTGAGCTCGACCGGCGTCGCTGGCGTCTCGCCAAGCCAGGCAACGTACTGCGACTCATGAAGGATTGCTGGCATGCGGTCATGGATAAGGCCGACAAGGGTGTTGGCCGGGCAAGTGATGACACAAAAGGTGCGCCGCCACGTTTCCGTCGTTGGGTCTTTCCAGTTCTCCCAGAGGCCCGCGACGGCGAAGGGCTTGTGATTTTTACGGGCCAGCGCGTGCGGCTGCTTGTGGCCCGGCTTGTCACCCTTCCATTCATAGAAGGCATCGACTGGTACGAGGCAGCGGCGTTCCTTGAACGCCGCACGGAAGCTCGGCAGCGTATCGACGGTCTCGGCCTTTGCGTTGATCCGCTTGTAAGCTGACTTCGGATCCTTCTCCCAT
>JAVBYB010000043.1 GCA_030824255.1 bacterium | reverse complement strand
CAAGCCGCCTTCGCGAAGAAATGTGGGCGCTGGGGCCGGGGCGACGGATTTCCTGGGAAGACCTGCAGTCGATCGAAGGCGGTCGACGCATCGTCGCCCAGCGCAGTACGACCTCGCCCAACAGTTTCATCTTCAGCATTTCATACATGCCCGCGTCAGCGAACATCCGCGCCGAGCGGGCGGAAGAAGTCCTCGCGGAACGCTTCCGCGACTCCGTGATGAACGGCCGCTTGATGGCCGCGCGCCAGCCTGTGGTCGAGACACGCAGCGGAGCGGTGAGCCACTACGAAGTCCTCGCGCGTTTCGACGGCGAGGACTCGCCCGTCGGCATGATCATGGCAGCGGAGAAGAGCGGCCAGATCGCGCATCTCGACTACATAATGGTGACGGCTGCGGCGGCGCAGCTGGAGCAGCAGCCGGATCCGCTACTGCGCCTTGCCGTGAACATTTCGGGAGAGTCGCTTCAGCGGCTGGACGTCATCCGCGAGCTGTGCGCGGCGATTTCCGGACACAAATTTACCCGAAGCCGCCTGATCATCGAGATCACGGAATCGGCTCATATCAAGGATATCGATACGGCTGCGCGCGCCGTTAGCATGCTGCGTGCGCTGGGGGTTGGCGTTTCTCTGGATGATTTCGGCGCCGGGTCGGCTTCGTTCGGCTATCTGCGTGCGCTCGACGTAGACGGCCTGAAATTCGATGGCAGCTTCCTGCAGGCCACCGAGTCCAACAAACGCGGCCTCGCCCTCATGCGTCACGTAGCGCGAATGTGCACCGAACTTGGGATCAGCTCCGTGGGCGAACGCATCGAGACTGAATCCGATCGCCGCCTTCTGCTTGATGCAGGCGTCAAGTATGCGCAGGGCTATCTTTATGGCCGGCCGACAATTGACGAGACCTTCTTTGCACGTGGTCCGCGCACGTTGCGCAGCGCGGCATAGGCGCAGCCATGGCCCTGTCCCTTGCACGCCTGAAAGTGCTGGTTGTCGATGACAACCTTCATATGTCGAACATCGTGAAAACGATCCTGCGAGGCTTCGACGTGAAGGATCTCTATGACGCAGACACAGGCGAGGACGCTTTCAACGTCCTACGGGAAACGTCGATTGACCTGGTGATTACCGATTTCGCAATGGATCCGCTTGATGGCTGCGGGCTGACCCGCAGGATCCGGACCGCCCACGACACCCCCAACCAATTCATGCCGATCCTGATGCTGACGGCCTACGCAGAGCGGTCGAAGGTGGAACAGGCGCGAGATGCGGGCGTAAACGAATTCTGCGCCAAGCCAGTCACCGCAACACAGCTTTACCGGAAGGTCTGCTCGATCATAAACGCGCCGCGCTCGTTCATCCGCACGAGCGTCTATTTCGGCCCGGATCGCCGGCGTCGGCCGGACGATGACTATGATGGAACCGACCGTCGTGACGCGCTGGACGAGGACTCCGTGTCGGCTCCGGCGAAGAAAACCGGGACGAATGGCTGATCCCGGTCACGGTAATTTTCCATCAGAAATTCGCATCTCAAACAGCCCACTAGCTTGGCCACCGCCCAAAAGCGCCTTAGCGCTGCTGAGGCGCGACGCCATGGCCCACAATTAATCTGCCATTAACCCTTTCGCAGCGTTTCGACTCCAGAACTGGTGAGTCTTTAGTCGTAGGCGGGGCATCGTATTGGCGAGGAGGGTCAGCAAGGGACCCAGGGTGCATTTGCATGCGCCCCGGCAGAAACCGCGCAGCGCGGTTCCCCTTGGCATGCTCAGCCTCCTGATGGTCGCGTTTGGCGGCTCTCTTGCGCTGAAAGCGTTCGAAGAACGCCAGTTCGCGGACTCCACAATTCTTGCTCAGCAGGCACGCGAGGCGGATACGCTGTCCGGTCACGCGCGAGCCGAAATGATTGCGTCCCGCGCGCGAATGGAAGGCCTGCTGCAAGGGGGGGCGTCGCTGGAGACAGTCCGCCGTAGCGTGGGCTTTGACGCGGTAAGTGAACGGCCGCCGCCAGCCGACACGTGGGCACAGCTGGCGGACGACGACAGCATTCGGATCTACGCACAGGCGGAGAATGGGCGCTGGGTTTCTGGCCTCAAGACGAAATCGACCTTGCTGCCGCAGGCCCTTGATGGGCGGAGCTTCCACCTGATCGATGCCGCCAGCATTCCGCTCGTGTCGCGCTTCGAGACAGTGAACTTCGAACGGTCAACGGTCGCCTGTTCGCCGATTGCAACGTCTGGCATCGCGGCATGCGTGTTCCGTCCGGCGCCGCTGTTCGGCCTGGGCGACCTGAACCGGCTGATCATCTACGGCCTGCTGCTGACGGCGCCGCTGCTGGCGGTATTTGGACTGGTCGGAGTGATAAGGCGGGTGGAGCGCGACAAATCCGACGCCGAGGCCCGCATCCCTTCCCGCGCGGAGGTCGAGAAAAATACATGGGCCGGGTTCGAAGTTGGCGGCGTGTTCGGCCTGTGGCGCTGGAATCCGCAGAGCCAGCTGCTGACTATCGGACCTGAAGCCTGCGCACTTCTGGGCGCAAACCATGATGGCGACATGACGCTCGATGAGTTCACCTCAGTGGTGAACGAAGATAGTCGTCGTCGCGTGCGCGAGGCGCTTGAGATTGCGGGCAAGAACCGGCAGGTGAACCTGACCTTCCAGGGCGTGGGTCGCATGGCTGGTCGGCACTTCGAACTGATGGGGGGAGGTGACGACGGAAGCATTTCCGGAGCTCTGCTCAATGTCACGGATCGCGTCGAAGCGCAGAAGGCTTCGCGCAGGGCGGAGGCGCTTGCGCGCACGGCGCTGGATGCGCATCCGGGTCCATTCGCACTTTGGGACAGCCGAAAGCGGCTGACCCACTGGAACGCCGCCTTCGGTCGCGCCTTCAACCTCGACAAGGATGTTCTGCACTCGGGCGCATCATACGATCTGGTGATGGCGGAGCTTTCAAAGTTCGTACGCGTGGAGCGTCCGCTGGGCGACGACGCCAATGCGCGCGAGATTTTGCTGCTGTCGGACACGTGGATCCGCTTGGTGGATCGCCGCACGGCGTCTGACGGATTGATCACCGTCGGCTTGGACATCAGCAACCTCAAGCGCCAGGAAGCCGGCCTGCAGCGCAGCGAGCGTCGCCTGCGCACGATGGTTGAAGAGCTACAGCGTGCGAAAGGTCAGGCGCAGGAACTGGCCGAGAAATACGCCGAAGCCAAGACACGCGCCGAACGCGCGAGCCAGGCGAAGGGCGCCTTCCTCTCCAACATGAGCCACGAGTTGCGTACGCCGCTGAACCACATCAACGGCTTTGCCGAGATGATGGCGAATGAGATCTACGGGCCGCTGGGGAGCGATCGCTACAAGGAATATGCTGAGGATATCGTGCAGGCCGCAAAGCATCTCGAGGAAATGATCAACGACATCCTCGATATGTCCAAGTTCGAGGCGGGGAAGATGCGCCTCTCGGCCACGCAGATCGATCCCGTGGATGCGGTTGATGGTGCCGTGAAGCTGGCGCGGCGCCGTGCAGCTGACCGTGAAGTCTCACTTATCTTCGATCCGGATGATGATGTTCCCGAGATCAGCGGCGACCATCGGGCAATAAAGCAGATGACGTTCAACCTCATCACCAACTCGATCAAGTTCACCGATACCGGAGGCGAAATCCATGTGTCGGTAATGCACGAGGCGCCGTGGGTGGTGATCCGCGTGCGCGACACAGGCATTGGTATTTCTCCAGAAGACCTCCCTCGTCTTGCCCAGCCATTCGAACAGGTGACGACGCCGGAGGCCAAGGAACGCAATGTTCGGGGCACTGGGCTCGGGCTCGCGCTGACCAAATCGTTCGCCGAACTGCATGGCGGGCGCATGAGCATTGCAAGCGAGCTCGGCAAAGGCACCGAAGTCTCGATTTTCCTGCCGGTCGGCAAGACTGCGCACAACAACCTCACGGCAGCCGACCGCTCACGCGTCACGGAAACGGCCTGATAGGTTCAGCTAGTTCTTGTTGGGGGGAGAAGTCGCCGTGAGCGGCGGCTTGGCGTCGGCGCCCGGCAACTTCGCGAACGGCTCGCGCCCCTCCGGCCGGTCTTTGTTGTCAGCGCGCTGGACGCGCGCATTGAATGGCGTCAGCAAGCCCACCGCTGCTGTTGCACGAGCCTCCGGCGGCATCCCGCCGATGTGGCTGATAAGGATATCTTCCGCGATGTCCTGCAGCTTCTTTTCGCGAACCTGGAAGATGGCGACCGCATCCCGTAGCCTTGCTTCATCGAACGGCTCTGCAACTGCGGAACTGTAGACATGCTGGCCAGCCTCGCTCAACCTTGCCCGCTCACCGCTCATCGCGATCCAGCTCTCGCGCAGCTGCTTGCGCAACTCGGTACGGTCGCTTTCCGCGAGCTGAGCCCAGGCGGCGTTCACAGTGTCGGATGTAGGACCATAACGCTCCAGCTGCAGCTGGACGCTCGGCTCCGACGGGGCCGAGGGGCTCAGTAGCCTTCCCGCGACGATGCCGAGGAGGACAGCGTTCACGACGAGTGAGGCGATCAGAATATAGGAAAGCGGGAAACGCATCAGGGCTCTAGCGTTCGCCATCATCTATCGCCATCAGGAAAACGGCCCCGGCCCCGCTGCCCGACAGGCTGAGCATGGACGCATAGTCCGTTCCAGCGACGGTTTTCGGCTCCCCCGCGTAGCCAACTGCAAAACCCAATGCCAGCGACGCAGCAAGGGCTCCGCCGGTCGCCCATTTGGGCATGGACCAGATAACGCCAAAACCACCGGCCGGTTGGGTCGCTCGCTTGCCGGGCGACGTCGACAGGATTTGCGTCTCAAGCGCGATGGAGGCTGGCGCATCTTTTTCCAACGCCAGCAGTTGATCAAACGCGCGTTCGCTTTCCCATACGTCCTTCACCCGATGTGGTGCGATTTCGAGGAAAGCCGCGGCAGCGTCCTTTTCACTGTCCGGCCAGCGCATCATGTCTGCGCCATAGACCGCCAGAAACTCCATGAAACGGGCTTCATTCATGATCTTCACCCTGTCTCCAGTCCGCTGAGAAGATCTGCTCGCTCCGCGGCGAGGGCAGATTTCAGCGTACGCCGTGCTCGTGAAAGCAGGCTCTCAAGAGCTTCAACGCTCACGCCGAGAATTTCCGCCGCCTCTATATTCGTGCGGTCCTGATAGTAACAAAGCACCAGGGCAGCGCGCTGACGTTCCGGCAAATCACCCAGCGCCACGCGCACGCGATCGCGACGTTGGCGGTCATCCAGCGCGCGGGTTGCAGAAGCCTGCGTGTCGATCGTTTCGGGAGAGACCTCACCACCATTTCGGCCAGAACGGCGCAACCTGTCGAGGCAGAGATTCATCGCCACCCGATGCATCCAGGTCTCGAATTTTGCCTGACCTGGCTTCCAGGCCGCCGCATGCTTCCAGACACGCAGGAACACTTCCTGCGCCACATCGTCCGCTTCCGCTGCATCACCCAGCATCCGTCGGGCCAGACCTACCATGCGAGGCAAATGGCGGCGAACCAGCTCGGCTGCCGCCCGCTTGTCGCCGGCGCCAATGCGCCCAACCAGCTCATCGTCCGGATCCCGCATGGCGTGATCGCCAACTCCGACCTGCGCCCCGCCCCGTGCTGACAATCTGTCGAGGACAATGACGCGCCCCACTTTATGCATCCTGTCGCTGCTTTTGCCGAGTGTTTCTTGCTCACGGTCGCAGGCGCATTGGGCATGCGGGCATATTCCTGCCGGCTATCAGGATTGAACGGCCTGGCCATCCTGTTCCGTCGATAGCGGACCCAGTTTCTGCCCACGCAGCGCAGCAATCGCCGCCTGCACGTTTGCAAGCCGCACGGCGAGGGCGGAAAACTCCTTTTGACCCAGATGACTGGCTAGCCAGCTCTTGAGGCCGTCAGAAGCCGTATCAGGCTCAAACTGGTCCCCTGTTGCGATCCTTAGCGCCTGCTGCAACTGCAGCTGGAATGTCAGGCCTTCTACCAAACGGGCGGCGTCGGCGGGAGCAAGTCTTCCAGCCGCCGCCAGCGCCTTGACGGCATCCAGCGATGTTGGCTGCACAGCGCCAGGCACGTCTCCGGCCGCCAGCAGGATACCGTGCTGGATCAGGAACTCGATATCGACAAGGCCACCCGGCGCCAGCTTGATGTCCCACGCGGAGCGCGGCTTCCGCTCACGCGCCATCCGCCGGCGCATATCGGCGACATCTTCAGTGATCTTGGGGTCGCTGCTCTTCTGGCGAAGCGCCTCGCGCGCAAAGTGCAGAACGATCCGGCCAAGCTCTGCGTCCCCCGCCACCGGCCTGATCCGCGTCAGCGCCATGAACTCCCAGGTCCACGCATCCTCCCGATAATAGCGCTCGAACGAGGACAGCCGCACCGCCACAGGACCAGCCTTGCCCGAGGGGCGCAGCTGCAGGTCAACCTCATAGAGCGTGCCCTCCCCGGTTGGTGCCGACAACGCCGCTACCAGCCTCTGGATGAACCTCGCGGCCAGTGTGCCGCCGCCATCGTCGACAGGATCGTAGATGAGCATCATATCGAGATCGGAAGTCGCCGTCAGCTCGCGCCCGCCGAACTTGCCCAGAGCGCAGATGGACCAACGCCCGATCGAACCGGGGAATCGTGACAGCACATCCTGTTCGCAGACTTCGGCCAGCGTGACGACGCACGCGTCAGCAAGGTCGGCATACGCCACGCCTGCATCTGCTGCGCTCAGGGCGCCTTGAAGAAGCTGATAGCCAATGCGGAACGCTTCCTCGCGATGGAAGCGACGCGCCGCGTTAAGCTTGCCTTCGAAATCATCTGCGCGCTCCAATTGCAATCGCAGTTTGCGAGCGCGAACGCCGGGTTCGTCCGATCGAACCGGCATACGGAAAGAAGGCTCCAGCATGGCCTCGATCAGGGCCGGCCGCTGAGCAAGGTCGGCCGCCAGCTTCGGCGCATACGCCATGGTCCGAATGATCTCGCGCGTCAGCGCCGGCTCGGCGAGCATGAGCGACATCACTTGAACGCCAGACTTCAGCCCCGAAAAGAATTCCAGAAATCTCTGGAATGCGTTGTCCGGCTCGCCAGCGTTCGACATCGCCTCAAGCAGTCGCGGGCCGAGCGATGTCAGCAGTTGCTGGGCGCGCGCAGATCGCGTGGCAGGAATGCTGCCGCGATGCCATTGCTGGAAGACATGGATGATGCGGGAGGGATCCGCAAAACCCAGCTTTCGAAGCGTTTCAACCGTACCGGGATCATCGTCGACGCCCGTGAAGACAAGGTTTCCCGCCTCGCCAGACAGCCGCTCTTCAGCAGCAAAAAGGTCGGAATAAATACCGTGAACGCGCGCGCGTACCGCCGAGATATCCTGCTCGAATACGCCGGCGCTCGCATACCCTGAAAGCCTGCGCACGGCCTCGCGCTTCTCGGCGTTTTCCGGAAGGCGATGCGTCTGCTCGTCGTTGAGCATCTGCACGCGATGTTCCAGCCCGCGCAGGAAATCATACGCCTCGCAAAGATCCCCGGCGACGTCAGGCGCAACAACATCTGCTTCCGCCATCGCCATCAGCACCTGCTTCGTGCGCGGAGCCCTTAAGGCCGGTCGACGACCGCCAAGGATCAACTGCTGCACTTGCGCGAAAAACTCGATCTCGCGTATGCCGCCACGCCCCAGCTTCACATCGAAGTCAGGCGATGACAGCTCGGCATGGCCGCCATGGGCATGAATCTGCCGCTTGATGGAATGCACATCGGCAATGGCCCAGTAGTCCAGGTGCCGCCGCCAGACGTATGGCGAAAGTTCGTCAAGATATGCGTTCCCCGTCGCGATATCGCCCGCACAGACGCGCGCCTTGATATGCGCCATGCGCTCCCAGTTCTGACCAACGCTCTCGTAATAGCCGAGCGCGAACTGGGTCGAGACGGCCGGCGCAGTCGATGATGGATCGGGACGCAGGCGAAGATCCGTGCGGAACACATACCCGTCTATCGTCCGTTCATCGAGAAACCGCACGAGGCTGCGCGCCACGCGCGTCATCGCCTCCTTCACACGCAACCCCTTGATGGGGAGTACGTCGAGGTCGAACAGCAGGATAAGATCAATGTCGCTGGAATAGTTGAGCTCTCCCGCTCCCATCTTTCCCATGGCAAGCGCAAACAGGCCGGGCATCTCGCTGCTGTCCGACTTGCCGTCGAACCAGCCTGCCGCCCATCCCTCGCGGATCGCCATCGTCAAAGCGGACTGCGTCGACACATCCGCCAGCATTGTCAGGTCGGCGAGAACGTGATCCAGCTCCCATCCGCCGCTCAAGTCAGCCGCCGAGATCGCAAGCTGCGCGGCTTCCTTGGCGCGCCGCAACGCCTTTATGCCGCTCTCAATACTTGTGTCGGACGAGGCAGCCGCACGCATCTGCTTCAGCGCGTTCGCGACGATTGTCTCCGGACCAGTCGCCCCCAACTCCTCAACGATCTCCGGGCGGCGAGACATCATGCGCGTGATGTGATCAGAAGAGCTCTCGGCCATGCGCAGCGCACCGACCCAGTCACCCCGATCACAGATGGGCGCGATGCCCTGAATTTTGAGTCGTTCAGTCATGCGGGGAAACTAGCCATCCTGCTTTCGGCGTCCACAGCCGCGCATCACGCAGCCGGCAGGGCCAGCGTTGCGGAAAGACCACGAGGTTGGGGCTGTCCGTCACCATCGCCAAGAACGAGTCGGCCGGAATGGGCCTCCGCCACCGCTGAGGCCAGGCTAAGGCCAAGCCCGCTTCCCGGTTCGCTGCGGGATTGCTCAAGCCGCACAAACCGCTCGATCACGCGCTCGCGATCCTGTGCCGGAATTCCCGGTCCGGAATCGATCACGGAAATCTCGACATCACCACCCTGACCGTGCCGCGCCGCCAGGCGCACGGAGCCGCCGGTCGGCGTATACTTCACCGCATTGTCGAGAAGATTCGAGAGCGCTTGTGCGATGAGGTGACTATCCGCAAAAACGAACAGGTCAGCTTCGGGCTCGTAGGTAAACGAGAGCTCCTTGTCCTCGCACACGGGCTGATAAAGCTCGGCCAGTTCATCGATGATGCCTCGCAGATCCGTACGCCGGAACGATCCCGTGGCGCCGGCCTGCACGCGCGACAATCTCAGCACCGCATTGAATGTTTCCAGCAGGCTATCGACGTCGTCGATTGATTTCGCCAGCGCCACGCGTGGCCCTTCATCGGCGTTTTCCATCAGGCCTGCTTCAAGCCTGTTTCGAAGGCGGGTCAGCGGCGATCGCAAATCATGCGCGATGGAATCCCCGGCCGATCGCGATGAAATCACCAATCGCTCGAGCTTGCCGAGCATCGCGTTGAGCTGCTCCGAAAGCCTGTCGAACTCGTCGCCCGATCCCTGAACGGGCGCGCGTCGGGTAAGGTCTCCGGCCATAACGCCTTCTGTCGTGCGTGCGAGCTGTTCTGCGCGCTGGGCGGCCGAACGCGAAATCACGACGCCCCCGATAAGCGACAGGACGAAGCCGACTGCAGCCGACCGCCAGACCACCTCGCTGATCCGCTTGTTCATCTCGCCGAGTTGGCCGACATCATAGGCGACCATAAGAACGCCACCCTCGCCAAGGCGGGAAATGCGCCCCTCGGCTGAGCGCCGGCTCGGCTGGCCAGCAAGGGTTCGCGCGTCATACTCGAACTGCACATCCACGACCTGCCCCGCAGGTGCGGCCGCGGGCAGCACGTCAAAGTCGCCAGATAGCTTCTGGCCATTGCTATCAAGCAGCAGGTAGAAAAACTTGCCGCGCGCCTCGGAGCGCTCGGTCACCGCCTGGTTGAGCCGATCGAGACCGCCGCGATACGCCGCCGACAATTCCTGAAACTCTGCGTTGAGTTCAGTCTCCGCCTGTCGGCTCATGTGTCCGGCCGTCTCGTAGTAGAGATACGCCAGCAGCGACGCCGAAAACAGAATGAAGATGGACGCATGCAGCAGCGCCAGCCGGAACGTCGTCGTCCGCACCAGCGCCGGCAGGCGGCCCATCTTCATGGATCAGATCTTCACGCTTCGAGTCGATAACCCGCGCCCCGCACAGTGTGCAGGAGCGGTCGGTCGAAGTCCTTGTCGATCTTGCCACGCAAGCGGGACACGTGAACGTCAATCACGTTGGTCTGGGGATCGAAGTGATAGTCCCACACCTTCTCGAGCAGCATCGTGCGCGTCACGACCTGACCTGCATGACGCATCAGGAATTCCAGCAGGCGGAATTCGCGCGGCTGCAGGTCGATCTTCTGGCCATCCCGATGAACGGTGCGCCCCAGCAGATCCATCTCCAGCCCTCCGACGGAAAGCTTGGTCGTCGGAATATCGCCTGTAGCCCTGCGACCCAGCGCTTCGACGCGGGCCACAAGCTCACTCGGCGCATAAGGCTTCACGAGATAATCGTCGCCGCCTGCCTGAAGGCCTTCGACACGATGATCCACTTCGCCCAACGCAGACAGGAACAGCGCAGGAGCGCGACCGCCTGAGTCGCGATAACCTTTCACGATGCTGAGGCCATCGAGCCCCGGCAGCATCCGGTCAACGACCAGGGCATCATATTCGCCAGCCTTGGCCTGCTTCAGCCCGCTTTCGCCGTCGCCGCATACATCGACGAAGTGCCCGGCTTCGCTCAGCACGCTCCGCACAAAAGCGGCTGCGTCGGAGTCGTCTTCGATCAACAGTACTTTCATCACACTATTCCGCGACAGCGACCTCGATCGGCCGAAGAACGGTCAGGTCGCCGCAGCGCTGCTGGTTTCCGCAGCCTACGCGAGCGATGACATCCTTCTTGCCGCCGGCAATGGCCACAGCCACTGCATCCTGAAATTCCTTGGG
>JAVBYB010000090.1 GCA_030824255.1 bacterium | reverse complement strand
AGCCGACCTACCCGGTCGCCTACAATACCGTGCTGACGCTGCTGCGCATCCTGACCGACAAGGACTATGTCGTTCCGCGTCAGGATGGACGCGCCTTCATCTACAAGCCGACCGTATCGCGCGCCGAGGCGCGTTCCCGCGCGCTGCGCAAGGTGGTGTCCACCTTCTTCGAAGGGTCTCCTACCGAGCTGGCGCAACACCTCATCAGAAACGAGACCTTGAGCGCGGATGAACTCCAGGCGCTGAAGGATGAACTCGACGAAATGTCCCCGGAGGATGGCAAATGACGGATACGAGCCTCTCTCAAACACTGATCTTCGGCCACATCTGGCAAAGCGTCGCGATCGCCGCCGTGCTGGCTGGCGCGCTCATCATCGGCAAGCGCATGCGCGGCTCGACACGCTACAGCCTCGGCGTCGCAGCGTTCGTCGCGAGCCTGGCCCTGCCGCTCGCAGCCTTCATCCCCGGCGAGACGATCGTCGCGGGCCTCCTGAAACAGCTCGACGCGCCGGTCAGCATTGAAGCCGCTGCTCCGGTCCGTGAAACCGTTGCCGGCCCGACATTCCGGGTCGAAGCGCCTGTCGTTCCGGTTGCGCCAGCCGCGCCGGTCACGGTGAACGGCGCCGAGCTGATGGCGGTCAACATGCAGTCAGTGCCGATGGCCCCGCTGCCGCCAGCGCCGGCCGCCGTGACCATGACGCGCGAAGGCCCTGCTGAGCCGACCTCGCTGTTCACGCTACCCGCCATCCAGAT
Source organism: bacterium (assembly GCA_030824255.1). Classification (GTDB taxonomy): domain Bacteria; phylum Pseudomonadota; class Alphaproteobacteria; order Caulobacterales; family Hyphomonadaceae; genus UBA7672. The sequence continues at coordinate 10,179 of JAVBYB010000090.1, read as the reverse complement.
GCCGGATATCGGCCTGCCGCTCCTGCTTGTCTGGCTCGGTGTTGCCGGTTTGCTGCTGGCGCGCACCGCACGCGACCTGATCGCTGTCGAACGCCTTGTCGCCCGCGCGCGCCCGGCTGACCTGCCCGCCGCGCTGCAGGCCCGCATGAAAGGCATCCGCGTCGTCGTGAGCCCGGAAGCGCCCGGCCCGATGGCTGCTGGCCTGCTGCGGCCGGCGATCGTTCTGCCGGAGTCCATCGCACTGGGATCGCCCGGCATGGCGGGTCTGCTCGAGCACGAGCACGCCCACATCCGCCGCTATGACATGCTCGCCGCCCTTGCCCAGCGCATCATCCTGGCCCTGCTGTGGTGGAGCCCTGCGCTCTACTTCATCAGCCGCCGTATCGACGAAGAGCGCGAAGTCGCCTGCGACGAAGCTGCTGTCGATCGCACCGGCGACGCCAAGGCCTTCGCACGCTCGCTTACCAAGCAGGCCGAGAACCAGCTGTGGGTGCGTGCGCCGCGCCTCGCCGTTGGCGCCATTGGTCCGCGCTCGCACTTCAGCCGCCGGGTACGTCGCCTCATCGACATCGCAAAGACGGGCGGCTCGCCAGCGAAGTATTCCGGCCGTCTGGCCTTTGCGGGTCTTGCTGTGGCTGTTGGTGTGGCGGCCATGATCACGCCGCGCTTCACCGCCGACGCCCAGCAATCCGAGCAGGGCGTGATCGACCTCACCAAGCCGGGGACTGTCACGACAACCGAGACGGAGACCACCACGCGCACGGTTGTCCAGCTCGACGGCGCACCGCCACACGATGACTACAGCTACGCCTTCAGCAGCGACGAGTTTGCCAGCCTCGGCGCCGAGCTCGAAGCCATGATGGCTGAACTCGGGCCCGAGCTGGAGGGCCTGATGGCCGGCTTCGGTCCGGAGCTGGAAGGCGAACTCGCTGGCCTGAGCACGGAACTCGCCACCATGGGCATCGATATCGGCGCCCTGGTCAGCCAGGAAGTGCTCGCCAACCTGCCGCAGATCATGGACGAGGTTCAGCGCTCGCTGGATGAGGCTGGCCTTGATGGCGACAGCGCCCACGGTTGGGGCGACATGTCCGAACAGGACCGTGCTGAAGTGCGCGCCGCACTGGACGAGGCTCGCGAAGAGGTTCGCGCCGCTCTCGAACTGGCCCGCGAGGAAATGAAGCATGCCCTCGGGCCCGAGATGCGCGAAAACATCCGCGCCTCACTCGCGGACGCGCGTGCGGAACTTGCCGATCACCGCGAGGAGATCGCGTCCGCCATGCGCGAAAGCCATAATGGTCTCGCCATTGCCCAGGCTGCGCTCGCCGACGCCCGTGCACGCGGAGACTTCCAGGCCTTCAATTTTGATCGCGACGTGATGGAAGAGCTTCGCAAGGCCGGCATCGCACTCGACGGCGCGGCGCTGGATGGCGGCAAGGACAAGCTGATCGTGATGTCCGGCAAGAAACCGGCGAACGAGCTGGTGGACGCCGCTGACGATTGCGACACCACCGCGCTCAACAAGCTGATCGCGCAGGACAAGGTCGATGTGAACAGCCTCGTTCCCGGCCAGGGCACGGCCCTGATGGCTGCCGCCGACTCCAGCTGCATCGATGCCGCCCGCGTTCTCGTCAACGCCGGCGCCGATGTGAACCGCGGCTTACCGGGACAGGGCACGCCGCTGTCGATCGCCGCCGAGAACAATGCCTTGCCGGTTGTGCAGCTTCTGCTCGATCGCGGCGCCGACGTGAACGCGGTTCAGCCCGGCGCGCGTACGCCGCTGGTCGAAGCCATCCGCGAAGGCAACCTCGCCATCGTGAAGGCGCTGGTCCAGAAAGGCGCCGACCTGAACGCCAAGCATCCGCAAAACGCCATGCGCACGCCGCTCGATATCGCGGTTCGCGAAGGCAATGACGACGTGACGGACTATCTGCGCTCCAAAGGCGCCCAGGCGTCGAAGCAAGCTTCGCACTGATACTTTCAGCCCCCGCCGGTCAAAGGCCGGCGGGGCGCTCCTTGCTTCCGGCAAGTTGAAAACTTCGTGCGCGGCCTTCACAGCCCGCGCTTCCGCGTTGATAACGAGTCGCAAGTAGAGTCGCTGGCATCCGCAGGGAAGCAGCGCCTCCGACAGAAACCGGAAAGGTCGGGGACGGGGCTATGCCAGCAAAAAACCGCTACGCATCAGGCGCGAATGTTCGCTTGCGCGCATCCGTGCTGGCGGGCGTTTCCGCGCTGGGAGCCGTGCTCGGCGCGAGCCCGGCTGTGGCCCAGCAGGTGGCGGCGACCGGCGCCGGCGCGCAGACCCAAGTCTATGAGCCGCTCTTCTTCTCGCGCTTTGCGCCGAAGACGGCGGCCGACATGGTCAAGAACATCCCCGGATTCCAGTTGTCCGAGGCCAGCGAGGAGCGCGGCTTCGGACAGGCTCGCCAGAACGTGCTGATCAATGGACGGCGTGTTTCGGGCAAGTCGAACGACGCGGAAACCGTACTCGCCCGCATTGGCGCGAATGCAGTCGTCCGCATCGAGATCGTGGATGGCGCAACGCTCAACATTCCAGGCCTCTCGGGCCAGGTCGCGAACGTCATCGCCAAGGTCGATGCGTTCAGCGGCAGCTGGGAGTTCACGCCGCAGTTCCGGGAGAACCTTCGGCCTGCCTGGTATCGCGGAAGCATTTCGGCCAACGGTCGCACGGATGGCGGCTGGTCATGGTCCGCCGCGCTCAAGCTGGACCAGGAGCGCAACGGTCATAAGGGCCCCACGGTTGTCGCCAACGCAGCAGGGCAGGTCACCGATCTTCGCCAGGAAGGCTTCACCGGCGCCAGCGAGGAGCCGGAACTCGACGCGACGCTGACCTATGAGGCAGTCGACGGGGCCATCGCCAACTTCAACCTGTCGTTGCGAGACAGCAATTTCATCGGGCGCGAGGATTCCTTCCGCAATCCAGTCAGCGGAACGCCCCAAGCCTGGTTCGCCTTTTTCGGCGAGGACGAGCGCGGCGGTGAAATCGGCGCGGACTATGAGTTCGATCTTGGCCCCGGCCGTCTCAAGCTCATCGGTCTCAGCAGCTACGAGAATGGCATCGATCTCGAGACTTTCGAGGGCTATGACGCCGCCGGCGCGCCGATCGAGGGCTTCCGTGATGTGAAGCATATCGAGGTGGGCGAGAGCATCGTGCGCGGCGAATATGGCTTGTCGGCTTTTGACGGTGACATCCAGTTCTCGGCCGAGGGCGCATTCAACTTCCTCGATGTCGTCAATGAGGACGGCGAGCGTCAGGCAGACGGCTCCTATCCGCTGAGCATCTTCGAGGACGGCACGGCGCGCGTTGAGGAAAAGCGTGCCGAAGCCAACCTTTCCCACAGCCGGACGCTGGACGATGCGCTGAGCCTGCAAACCTCGATCGGGGCCGAATACTCCGAGCTGTCAAAGGTCGGTGGCGACGCGCGCGAGTTCGTGCGGCCGAAGGGCTTCGTCTCGCTGGCCTGGCGTCCGGATGAGACCTTCGACATCAACTTGAAGGCCGAGCGCCGCGTGGGCCAGCTGAACTTTGGCGACTTCCTGTCGTCGAACGACTTGCAGAATGGCGCCAACTCCGCCGGCAATGCCGAGCTTGTGCCCGAGCAGCGCTGGGTCGCGTCCTCTGAGATCAATCGCAATCTCGGCGCCTGGGGCGCGGTGAAGCTGGTCGCCGAGTATTCACTGATCGACGACGTGGTTGACCAGATTCCCATCGATGCGAACGGCTTGCCGGTGCTGGACCCCAGCCAGAATCCCGGCGCGATTGCGGGCGAGGGCGTAGGCAATATCGACAAGGCGACGGCATGGGCCATCGCCGGCTCTGGCACGATCAACTTTGATCCCATCGGCGCGAAAGGCCTGCAGCTCAACTTCTTCATGCGCTTTGCGGACAGCGAGGTGGATGATCCGCTCACGGGGACCGCGCGTGAGATCAGCAGATCCGACAGGTTCAACACGACTGTGAGCCTGCGCTGGGACATTCCCGAGACGCCATGGGCGCTGGTGGGTGGCTATGAGGGCTTCAAGAACTATCGCGGCTATCGCCTCGACCAGATCGAGTACGGGTGGGAAGATCCGGGTGTCAGCTTCGCCGCGATCGAGAACAAGGATGTTTTCGGCATGCGCATGCAGCTCGAAGTCGTGAATCTCGGTGACACGTCCGAGAACTACCGGCGCGAATTCTACCAGCGCGCCGCACCGGGCGAGCCGCGCCTGCGCACCAATCAGCTGGACTTCACGCAGGAACAGCGGCGCACATTCGGGCCGATCATCCGTTTCAACGTGGCCGGTACGTTCTAGGGGTAGCTGGGGGCTACGCGATTAGTGCGCTATCACGGCGCCTTCAGGCTTTGGGGCAAAGGGACAGTGTTCGCCCATCTCCGTGGCGCCGAACCATGTCGGGTTGCAGTCATGCACCTGCAGGTAGCCGTCATAGATCATGTGCAGCGCCACGTAGAGGATGATGGCGAGGCCGACATAGGCGATCCAGCGATGTTTGGTCAGCAGGCGCGCGATGAAGGTTGCAGCGACGCCCATCAGGACGACCGACAGCCCGAGGCCGAAGATCAGGATGATCGGGTCATGGCCGTGCGCTGCGCCCGCGACGGCCAGCACGTTGTCGAGCGACATCGAGACGTCTGCGACGATGATCTGAATGACCGCGTCGCGAAGGGATTTCTTCTTGCCGATGGCCTGACCCGCGATCTTGCCATCGCCGTCGAGATCCTGGCCGGTTATCGCCTCCTCATCGACATGGTGGGGCGTCCGCAGCTCGCGCCACATCTTCCAGCACACCCACAGCAGCAGGACGCCGCCCGCCAGCAGCAGGCCGATCACCATCAGAAGCTGCGTCGCCACCAGCGCGAAAGCGATCCGCATCAGGGTCGCCGCAAGGATGCCGATCAGGATCGCCTTGTTGCGCTGTTCCTTGGGAAGTCCCGCAGCGGCCAGGCCGATGACGACGGCATTGTCGCCCGCCAGGACCAGATCGATCATGATGATCTGGAAAAACGCCGTCATGGATTCAGGCGAAAACAGCTCGGGCACGTGTCAGGCTCCATGGCCAGGCGGGCCGGTCTGGCCAAGGCGCCCACATTTCTCATTTGCTCGGGCAATACAAGGGGATGGAGCGCCGCGCCTGCCGTAGGGGAGAGGAAAGAAAAGGCCCCGCGCGTTGCCGGGCGGGGCCTCGATCATGGACTTGCCGTGAGGATCAGTTCTTGCCTTTGCCCTTGGCCGGCTTGGCCTTGGCGGCGGCTTCTTCTGCGAGGCGCGCCTCTTCGATGCGTGCGCCCATGAGAATGCCCGGGAGAGCGTGGTTGCCCTCGTGGCAGGCGTATTCATAGAGCGGGTTGGCCAGCGGGCTGAACTCGTACTCGCCGCCCCAAGCGGTGTCCCACAGCGTCGGGTCTTCGACCGAGAAGGCGTAATGCAGGCGATCCTGCGCCGAACGCGTGAAGCGCTCGGTGACTTTCAGGTTCTCCCACGAACCGGCGAACTGCTGCGAGCGCGGAATATTGGTCGTTTCCACAACCAGCGTGTCGCCATCCCACCAGCCGATCGAATCGCCGAAATACGGACGCACATCGTCCGTCCGGTGCTTGCCGTTCAGCCGCACGATGCGTGCGTCGTGGTTCATCTCCACCGTGATGACCACGTGCTCCGGCGTCTGCACGAAGTGGTAATTGTTGTTGTAAAAGCCGTTCGCCAGCATCGGCGGACCGCCATTGCGGCCGAACGATACGATGCAGCGTTCGCCAGCGGAGCGGCGCTCGTAGGTGTCGAATGAATTGGAGCCGGCCGGCATTTGCGGCGACGGAGCAACGGTCGCGCCGGCCTTGCGAGGCGGAAACTGACCATTCGGTGTGGTGAGAATCGAGCTGCGGGCCTCGCCATTCACGCGCATGATGCTGTTGCCCGGGTCGAGCCAGCCGCGGTTGTAACCGCCGACATCGCCACCAGCCGCAGCGAACTCCGGGCGTTGAACCGTGGTTGGCTGCACGAAGTCAGCAGGGGCGTCCGGATCGGTCGGCGCATCGCCTTCCGCGATCTCGATCTGCACGCGGGCTTCCATCTCGGCCACTTCGGCTTCCGAGTAGACAAGCTTGCCGCCAGCTGCGGCCGGGCGGGTGATCGGCGTCAGGGACGCGTTGGACCATACGCCCTGAAGGTCGGGCTGGCCGAACGCGGTGCGCGGGGCTTTGTAGGTGGCTTCGGCGGCGGGGGCTTCCGGCGCAGTCTGGGCATGGGCCATTCCGGCCGTCGCAAGGACGGTTCCGGCCAGCAGGGTAGCAATGAGTTTCACGGGCAGCCTCCGCAGTTTCTTATTCTACCGCTTTGGCGCGGCATACCGGACTTTCTAATGTTAAGACTGCCGCGAGGGCAATCCTACTTGACGGTGTCAATGTTCACAGTGGGGCGATCAGCTTGACTTTCCCACTACAATCCTGTCTTTGCGCCGCTTCCGGGCCCGTAAAGGCCGGGAAATTACGGGCTGGTGCGCCGCCGCCGTTGAGATCGTGGGAGCCATAGGGGCCCCGCCGGAGCGCGCCGAAATTGAGGTTACCATGTCTCGGCGCCATTCCGCCAAGTACAAACTCGACCGCCGCGTTGGTGAAAACGTCTGGGGTCGTCCGAAATCTCCGATCAACAAGCGTCAGTCACGTCCCGGCCAGCACGGCGCCCGCCGCGCAAACAAGCCGTCGGACTTCGGCATCCAGCTGATGGCCAAGCAGAAGCTCAAGGGTTTCTACGGCGACATCACCGAAAAACAGTTCCGCAAAACCTATGAAGAGGCCGAGCGCCGCACCGGCAACACCGCCGAGCTGCTGGTTGGTCTCCTCGAGTCGCGTCTCGACACGGTTGTCTACCGCTCGAAATTCGTCCCGACGATCTTCGCGGCGCGTCAGTTCGTGAACCACGGCCACGTCACGCTGAACGGCAAGAAAGCGAACATCGCCTCCATGACCGTGAAGCCGGGCGACATCGTCCAGGTGCGTGAGCGTTCGCGCAACATGGCTCTCGTCATCGAAGCCATGAGCTCGGGCGAGCGTGAAGTTCCGGAATACGTGGAAGTGGACGCCAAGGCCGGCACGGCGAAATTCGTCCGCATGCCCGCTCTGTCGGATATCCCGTACGCCGCTCGCATGGAACCGAACCTCGTGGTCGAATACTACTCGTCGTAAGTCGACCTACGATCTGAAACACTGGAGAGGGCGGTCCGGAAACGGGCCGCCCTTTCGCTTTGTGGGTTTGCGTAGGCTCAGCGTTCAAGGGCCAGACTTGAAGCCATGGCGCCTCGTGTTGAACGCGCAAAGCCATGAACAGATAGCAGAAACGATCAAGCATGGCGCCATTCCCAGCCCCGAGATGGTCGGGAAACGCGAGCTCATCATGCCGATGGCTGAAGCGTGCAAGGCAAGACGCTGCTGAAAGAGTTCTATAACTGGGAAGACATGGCGTCCCGGCATCGCCCCTTTGACCATCAGGCGTTTTCCCGCATCGCGCGAACGGTAGGACGCGGGCCGAAACTGGCGCTAGGCTGTCGAAAACAGCAGGAAACGCCCAATGTCCTCCATCCCGTCGATCGACGCCGTTCGTGAGGCCACGCTGGTCGAGCCGAAGAAGGCCAAGTCCTTCTCGCTCAAGGATCGCGCGACGCACGGCAGCAGCATTTTCGACTCCAAGAAAGATGCAAAAGCCTCGCTGGAGGAAGACGCCCTCGCCATCAACGACCTGCAGGACGCCTTGTTTGCCTCGAAGGCCGGCGCGTTGCTGGTGGTGCTGCAGGGCATCGACACTTCGGGCAAGGACGGCACGACCAAGGAGGCCTTCCGCTATACCAGCCCACTTGGCGTCAACGTCTTCGCCTATGGCAAGCCGACGGAAGACGAGTTGGCGCATGACTATCTCTGGCGGCTCCACCAGAACACGCCAAGGAAGGGCTATATCCACGTCTTCAACCGGTCGCAGTACGAAGATGTGCTTGTCGTGAAGGTGCGCGATCTCGCTCCCGCCAAGCAGGTGGAGCAGCGATATGATCAGATCAATGCGTTCGAGAAACTGCTTTTCGAGAACGGTACGCGCGTGCTGAAGATAATGCTCCACATGTCGAAGGAAGAGCAGGGCGAGCGCCTGCGCGAACGTCTGGAGGTTCCGGAGAAGCGCTGGAAGTTCAACCCCGGCGATCTTGAAGACCGCAAGCTGTGGGACGATTACCAGATCGCCTATGAAACGGCCCTGCAGCGCTGCTCAACGCCGCATGCGCCCTGGCATGTCGTTCCCGCCGACAGTCGCACGCGGCGGGATGCGATTGCCGCTCGCCTCATCCGGGGCGAACTGGAAGCTATGAAGCCGACTTACCCGGATCCAGGCTGGCGTCCGGAGCAGTACCCGATCGACTAAACTGCACGCCGACCGTCACAAACCGCCCGCAAGTTTTTGCCATGCTTACGTTCCGCATCCCCAAGTTTGGGAATGGGCGCGGCTCATTGGTCTGCGCTATCAGCATGGGGTCAATTGATTGTCTGGGACGGGCCGTCCGTTGGCAGGCGCCAAGGGTTGGGAAAAGCAGCGCCGTAAATGAGTCAGGGGCGCCGGTTGCCCGGCGCCCCCTTCATCCTTGGCCCAGGGTTGGGGGGACGGGCCGAGGAAGCTGGCTTTATCGACCCCACTTGCCCTATGCGTCAAGCAAGCGCCCGGATATCGAGGAACGAGAAAATCCCCCGCCGTTTCTGGCATTTTCCGCCATCCCGACCTGAACGCGGCGTCGTGACGCGGGCTGCAGGGAGGATACCTGAATTGGCCGGCTGGGAGGGTCCCGGGACGGTCGCCCTACGCGTAAAAGCCTGCAACTAAAGGCTTCGTTCATCCGCGGTTCATATCGAATATCGATATTCGCCCTACTAGATGAAACGGGGTCTGACATGACGAAACTTGGAATGTTCGCTGTAGCTGGCGCGGCCGCTGCGATGCTTGGCGGCTGCGTGATCGTCGATGCCGATGTGCGCGAGAGCGATTGGGATGGCGGTGGCGATTTCGGCTATCTCTATGGGGCTGAGGTCAGTCCGCGCGGGCCGGAAGTCACCATCAATGTCCATTCGAACGGTTGCACCCGCAAGGAGGACTTCCGCTTTGTCGTGCGCGACCGTGGCGACAATGACTACGCCGTCGGCTTTCGCCGCGAGAAGCCGGACCACTGCAAGGCGCTGGTCATCGACGGCTACCGCATGACGTGGACGTTCGCTGAACTTGGCCTGCCGCGCGATGCGGGCGTCCGCATCATCAACCCCGTGGGCCGGTAACCGGCTGCGGCGCAGAGCTCGGTCCGATCGCGTATCGGGCGCCGGGGATCACCCAGTTGGCTGATCGCCCCAATTCTCAACAAGAGGCGACCGCCGACCCTGGATCCCGCTTCGGACTAAATCCGAAGCGGGATGAGCTTTCATGGAGCCAGCTTCAGCGGCTCTCGACCGAGACGTCTCCGCCGGCGTTCTTGTTGGCGGTGACGTTCGTGGGCGAGCCGTGGAAGCGTACGTCGCCGCCAGCGCTTGCATTGCCGGTGGCCGTGGTGCGTGCGCCCACATCGATGTCGCCGCCGCCCGAAGCGGACGCCGTGACCGTATCGCAGTCGAAGTCCTCGCCATCGAAATTGCCGCCGCCATTGGCGGTGACGGTCGCGCTGGTGCATGTGCCGGCGAGGTCGATATCGCCGCCGCCCGATGTCGACGCCTGGAGGATTCCTATACGCGCGCCTTGAATGTTGATGTCGGCGCCGCCGGAAGCATCCAGCGCCAGAACATCAGACTGCAGGGATGTCGCATCCACATCGGCGCCGCCGCTGGCAGCGATGCTGGCATAGGCCGGGGCGGACACATTCACGACATAGCGGCCGGTCGATCCGAACCAAGTCATGTCCGATTTGCGGCCGATCTTCAGTTCGCGGCCCGACTGCTCGATCACGATGGAGTCGAGCTTGCCTTCTGGCGCTTCGGCCTTCACGGCGAACGGCCCCTGCGCGAGTACGACATCAATGCCACTGCCGGCGTTGATACTGTCGAAGCCGGAAAGCGCGTAGTCGCGCGTCTCCGTGGGGCCGCCGGCGGTCGCGATGCAACCACCCAAGGCCGTCATCGCTGCGATCGGCGCGATCAGGAATATCGCTTT
>JAVBYB010000113.1 GCA_030824255.1 bacterium | reverse complement strand
CAGTTGTTCCAACGCTTATCGTAGAAGCGTTCCCGGTCGGCCGGATCGCGCGGGCTCAACAGTTCATCGATCGTCTCACGCGTATGGATGAAAGGCACAACCCACTCGCGGAAAATGCGAAAGTAGCGTTCGAACTTGCCGACGCCGCCAATCCCGTACTTGGCCACATCGTCCTTCTGCTCGGCCCAGAACGCCTGATCCTCGGCAGACAGCGTCGCTGCCGCCTGCTCCAGCAGGTGTTTGCGACGCCCGGAAGACCGCGACCCCATCAGCTCCAGGAATTCGTCGTGCGTATGGATCCTGTACATCGCCATCCTCAGACGGACGCAGGCAAGCTGCGCCGGATTGAGATCGACCGCGATCACGCGCTCAGCACCCTCCGCCAGCAACGCAAACGCGTTGTCGCCCGCAGATGCGATCGAGACCACGGTGTCGCCGGGGCCCGGACGCAACGCGGCAACGAGGATATCTGCATCCTCCCACACCTGCGCATAGCGGATGATGTCGAATTTGGCGCGTTTGGCGATATCGGTTTCGGCCATGGCTATCCGGCTTTCTCCGTTGTCCCAGCAGCCATCCGTTCGACCGTTCCAGCCCCGCCGTCCAGACGCACTGTATCCCCCGTCTTCAGCCATTGCGTAACACCTTTAAGCGACACGACGCAGGGCACGCCCATCTCACGCGCCACAATCGCGGAGTGAGACAGCAATGATCCTCGCTCCGCGATCACGCCGGCCGCGTTGGCGAAGACCGCGATCCAGCCCGGATCGGTATGGCGCGCAACCAGAATCTCGCCTGGCGAAAGCGCCTCCACACGCGGATCATCGATCACGCGCACTTTCGCAACAACAACGCCTTTGCAACAGGCGAGACCCTTGCGGATTTCTCCGCCCTCACCCGTCGATGATGCCTGCGCCTCTAACCCAGCGACACCCGTAATATGCGCGCCCCGCACGCTAAATCGTTCAGGCGGATCTGGCCGCGCCATCTGGTCACGCAATTCGCGCTCCCTTTGTCGGGCCAGCGAGCGCAGATCATTCGTCAGGCTCGCGCCTTCGACCGCACCCAGCAGTTCATCAACCGTAAGATTGAAGACGTCGCGGCGGTCATCCAGCACGCCGGCCTCGGTAAAGCGCGCGCCCAGCGCCACGAAAATGCGCCGCACACGCCCGAACAAACGCGTCCGCTCGAAACGCAGGTTCTCCCGGTCCCGTACGCGCGCTTTTGCCCATTGCAGAAGCCATCGCGCAATCACGCGCTGTCCAAAACCCGGAATAAGCAAATGCAGGTCTTGCGCCTGCTCCGCTTCCGCCGCCTCCTTGCGAGTATCGGCAGCCGCCGCGATGGCCATCAGCACCTGCGTTGCATCCTCGTGCAGTGTTCGGCTCTCAAGCTTCAGCTCCTGCGTGCACCGGTCGCCGAATTTCGCGATATAGGCATCGAACGCTGCGCCCAGCCGCGGCAGATCATGCACAGCCGTCCGATCGCCCGCACGCAGCCGGTCAATCACATCAGTTCGCCCGCGCACGATAGCGCCCATGGCGCGGATCATCCTCGCAGGTTCAGCAGACACGATATCGCCCTGACCGATCAGCATGGACGAGAGAAAGGCGAGGCCATCATCGCCGGCCCATTTGCCAAGCGCCTTCTGCGCCGCGCCGAACGCGATCATGCAGAGGAAGTCGTTGACGAGCGGCGCATCCCACTTCGCCAGCAGCCTGCGCTCCAGCAGGCGGTACTCAGCCGCCAGCGCCACGGCCGACATGCCGTCGATCTCCGCGTCCGGCCGCGCCAGCGCTTCATTCAGGCGCTCGTAGAATTGCGCAATCGTCCTGCGGATGCGCACCTCATGCCAGATCAGGCCGCAGCCCACGCGTGCAAACTTCAGGTTGTCCGCAAACCGCTCCCACCCGCTCGTTGACGGCTGTGCGATCCGGTCCGCCATTTCCTGCGGCAGCGCTTCGGACACGCCCATCATGTTCTCCATGAACGCGCGGTTAGCCTTGAACCCGGGAAACAGCGCCAGCGCGCGGTACCAGTTCAACAGGTTGTAATAAATCCGCCCATCCACACGCCCCAGCATGTTCTCGAAAACAGCACGATGCTCTTCGACATTTTCATCCCGAACCCCCATCAGCCTGGAGAACGCCTGATAGACATGACTGTAGACATATCGAGCAAATGAGAAGGTCAGCGGCGATGTAACGCCCGGATAGCTCTCGACGATATTGGAGTTGTCCCAGATTACGACGTCATCATCCTGGAACGCAGCCTGCACTATGGATCCGAGTGTCGTGATCGGTCTGGACTGCAGCATGTTGAGACCGCCGTCATCAAACGCCCATTCGATATCCTGCGGCGACCCGAAATGCGCCTCCGCCTGTCGGGCCATCGCTGCGACCGCTGCCCGCTCGGCATCCGTGAGAACCGAGACCTCGCCGATCAGCTCGGCCTCAATGGTTGTTCCATCCAGCGCAACCCTATAGCTGTCGCCGTCCTCCTCGCCGCCCACCAGCTTGTCTGCGAGACCTGCAATCGCACTAATGACCACGACGTTGCGATCGCCTGTTACCGGGTCGGCCGAGAACGCCACGCCCGCCGCGCGCGCCTTCACCATCACCTGAACAATCACGGCCGGCGGCTGCGGCTCGCCCGAGAGTCCATGTGCCCGCCGGTATTGCGCGAGCGTGTCCGTAAACCCGGAGAGCCATACGCGATGCGCCGCCGCAGCCACATCCTCGCCGGTTATATTCAGCTCAGTTGCGAACTGTCCCGCATGGGCGCTTGCGGCCCCATCTTCTTCCAATCCGGAAGACCGGACGGCAAACAAGTTCGATCCGCCGAGCTGCAATACCCCTTGAAGCACGGCAGCCGCCGCGAATGTCTTCAACCCATCCTTGTTGAATGCGTCCGCTGAAATGACAAAGAAAGCCGGCACCGGAAATGTCGCCGCCAGCCTTGCGAGCGCCGCACCTTTGCCGCCTGCCAGTGCGGAGGACAGCACGGCGTCACCTGTAAGCACATATTGTTTCGTCTCGCTCATGCGGAGACCAGCGACAGCAATAGCGGGATCACGCCGAGCAACAGGTAGTTCGCCAGCACAAAGACCCCACTCGAGGTTTCAAGAACTTTGGATGTCTTCGACGTAGGCGTCCCCGCAAAATCGATGGCGCACCAGGATGTCCAGGCAGTAACCAGCGCGAGCCCGCCGAGCACCCACAGTCCTGCCTCAGACCTCACATTGATGAACGCCGCCAGCCCGAAGCCAGCCAGCACAATAGCCATCACGACAACACCGGCCACGCCGGCCCCCCAGAGCTTCGAATATGTCTCGACGCCCTCGCGCTCCGTCTCCGGCGCCCAGCTCTTGCGCGCGATCTCTATCGCTGCGCCATTCACAAGTGACAGCAGCAGGAACGCGCCAAGTGTGAGCCCGAAATCCTCATGCAGCGCCACGCCAGCCGGATGCCAGTCGCATGCGGTCGCAAACAGGTCGATCAGTGGCATTATCAGCATGTGACTGACCATGTAGATGATCGGCCGCGCCTTGAGCCATTTCGGAACGAAGAACTCCTTCGTCATCACGGCCATGTACGCCCAAACCGCCAGCACGAAGACAATCAATGTCCAGTCCAGCCACGCTGTCAGCGCAAGCTGCGCCGCGCCGACCGCAATCGCGACACCCCTCAACTCAGCCAGTGTGACAAGACCCCGCGGCACGGGCCGCTCGGGGCGAAACCTTGCATCATCCTCATTGTCCTTGTGCTCGTCGGCGACGCGGAGCTGGACGAAGAATCCAAACAGCACCAGCACAGCAACAAGGATTGCCACAGGGTTCGGAGCCGCCCCCCGCAACAATGCCGACAGGCAAACCGCAGACGCGCCAAAAGCCGCTATCAGCGCCCCATGTTTGACCAACGGGAAACGCTCAGCCTGATACTGCCACAGGCGCACAACAAAAGTTGCCCGCGGCTCGCTAGAGTGTGCCTTGGCGATTTCGCTCACGCCTTGCCTCGCGCGAGGTTCTTGTGCGCGCTCGCGAACTCGTGCGAACACAACGCCCCGATGATCGACAGCTCCCCCGCGAGACACACCGCCGCGATCACCTCTGCAAACGCCCGCGCATTGTCGGCGCCTTTGAGGCCAAGAATATTCAATCCCGCAGCTTGCGTCGGCAAGCCGGTGCCGCCGCCGACCGTGCCTACAATCACATTGGGCAGCGTCACGGACACGAACAGCCGGTTACCTTCGCGCAACTCGATGCGCGTCACCCCCACTGCGCTCTCCGCCACACACGCGGCATCCTGTCCCGTCGCGAGATACAGGGCGGCCAAACCATTCGCATAGTGGCCCTGCACGCCTATCGAGCCAGACATCACACCGCCCAGCGCCGACATGCGCCAATAGTCTTCCATCCGCTTGGGCGTCGTATGAAGTTGTTTCTCGATCTCTGCGCCCGGCAGCTCGACAGATGCCGTGACCTTCCGCCCGCGCACGCCCAGAAAGGACATGGCAGACGCCTTCTTGTCCCCCGAAAAGTTGGCTTCGACGAACCAGTAAGTTGGTTTAACGGGTGAATGCGCTTCGATGGCCCGACACACAGCCTCCGTCGCGATTGTCACCATGTTCTGTCCAGCGGCATCGCCCGTCGTATAGCTGCACACCAGATAGACGTGGTCGCCCTCCAGGTGTGGGCTCAGCTCAACCAGCTTGCCGTGCCGCGTTGTCGTCTCTGCAACTTCCTTCAGCATGTCAAAAGCGCCGATCACCCAGGCGACGAACAGTCCCGCCTCTGTCGTCGACGCGAACGCAAATCCCGGCGAACGATGCACACCTTCGGCAAGCGTCCCCGTCGTCGCTCCGCCAACCGACGAGATCAGTCGTGCGCCACGCCCATAACTGGCGACCAGAGCGGCTTCCGTCGTCGCCAGCGGCACGTAATAGTCACCCTTGGCGAAAATGCCGTTCACCCGCAGTGGGCCGATAACGCCCACAGGCAAGCGCAGCGTGCCGATGTAATTCTCGATGTTGTGCTCGTAGCGCTCCATCTGCTCCTGTGCCCGAGCGTCATAAAGCTCCGACTTGTCCGCCTCTCCCGCGCCAGAGTTCGCGAGCAGAATTCTCCAATTGGCCGCCGTGAATGTCGGCTCCAGATGCTTGGCCGGACGGATCCAGGGCTTCAGCGGTGTTGTCGTGTCTGGCCGGCTCTGCCTGTCGAGATCGGCATGCGTACGCCCGGACAGTACGGCCGCAATCATTCGCTTTGCGGCCTCGAATGCGCTTGGCATACCCGTCCCTGTGTCCACCGCCCCAGAACCGGGCAAGCGCGAGCATCAGCTGATTTAGGGAAAACTCAAGGCGACACTCAGATACGTTCGCCGCATTCCTGTAATGCTGACCCTGCGTTCTCATGGATGAACCATGGCGTTCGCCTGATTGGCGATATCTGCCTGTCAACGGGCCTCTTGCGGCCCGCTTCCGACTGATGTCTCATCAACGGGTCACGATCCCGTGGGGGGACCAATGATCGACTTTCCGAATGGTTGGCTGACTATCGGCACGCAGGTGATGCTGCTGATCTCCAGCGTCGTCATGCACTTTCTGCTGACCAGGAAGAATCCGGCCGGCCCCAACACCATCTTCTACGCCTTTACATCCACCGTGGTGGGCATGGTGTTCTCGGCGGCCACCTTCTTTACGCTGACAGGATCGTTCCCCTGGCAACTGCTGGCGATCGGATTTCCACTTGCACTTGTCGGATTCGGCGCAGTCGCCGCAATCTTCCTTGCCGCAGGCCTTCTGAATCAGGGCCGCGCGAACGACGTTTATGTCCTGCAGGGCTTCTTCCTCCGCAAACGCAATATCGGCATGACGGTCGGTCTGGTCTACCTGATGTTGCTGATCCAGTTCGCTCTGGTCTACTTCGCGTTCCAGAAATCCACCTCGACTGACATCTCCACAACCGATGGCCTGTTCGACGTGGGCTTGTGGATTCTCTCAGTTCCGACGGCGATCGTATTCGTTCTGACCAACGTCGTGCGCGGCATACAGCTTCTGTCACGGGAAACATCCAGGCAGGTGCGAATCCATGCGCTGGCATTTTCCTTCAGCCACTTCGCCGTATCCGCATGGACAGTCGGCTATCCGTGGTACGCATTCCGGCAACAGGAGATTGCAGACCAACCGATCCTGCTGCTGATGGGCATGGCCGTGGTCATCGGCCTGTTCCTCATGTTCGTCATCATTCCCTATTACGTCGGCCGAACACGCTTCGACGTAAAGAAGGCGCACGACCTCGGCATCCTCAAAACCGAATGCGCCCGGCTCGAAATCGCGACCAACGGTACGATCTCTCCTGAGTATTCACGGGAGCTGATGGGAAAGAGCTTCCGTAATCTGCAGCAATTGATCAACGTCAACGTTGAAGATCGGCCCGTACTCGCCGAGTTCCACGAGCGCTTCAATAAGTTGATTGAAGAGGTCGGCCAACCGGAACAACAGCTGATCGAGAACGGCGACATGGCGGATATCGGGCCAGCGCCACAGGAAGACTCATCTGCAGCAGAACAAGCGGACCACCGCCTCTTCGTCTTCATTCGCGCCAATCGCCTGGTCACTGTGCGCCGGGACAAGGGCACCCTGCGCGGCGTCGCGTTCGAAACATCGCTGGAATGCGACCGATGGCTGTCTCAGCGCGATGGACGCACCGCACTGCTTGCGTTGCTGGGCTTTGCCGGTTCCGCGGTGATCCCCTTCGCCGCCAGGCTTTTTGAAACCGAAGCAAAGAGCTTCACCGACGGCATTCTCTCCTTCATCGGAATGCGATGACAGCGCTGCTGTCAGCATGATTTGGCGAAAGCCTCCATCGCCGCCATATCACTCGCATGATCCGTCCCGAAGACCTCCTCTGCCCGACGCCAAAGGGCCTCTACTGCCCGCCCGGCGATTTCTACATCGACCCTGTGCGCGGCGGGGTTGACCGCGCCGTGGTAACCCACGGCCATTCAGACCATGCGCGCGCTGGCCACGGCGCCGTGCTCGCCACCCCCGAGACGATCGAGGCGATGGCCACCCGTTATGGACAGGAGTTCGCAAAGTCTCGCCAAGCCGCCCCCTATGGGGAGACCAATACGATCGGCGATGTTCAGGTGACGCTCCACCCGGCCGGGCACGTGATCGGCTCCGCTCAGGTCGAAGTGCAATGGAAAGGGCTCACCATGGTCTGCACCGGCGATTACAAGCGCCGCGCCGACCCAACCTGCGCGCCCTTCGAAGTCGTGCCCTGCAATATCTTTATCTCGGAAGCGACCTTCGCTCTGCCGGTCTTCCGCCATCCGGACAGCGCGGGCGAAGTCGCCAAGCTGCTCGCCTCCATTCGCGCCTTTCCGGACCGCGCGCATCTTGTTGGAGCGTACGCCTTCGGCAAGGCCCAGCGCGTCATCAAGGAGCTACGCAGGGCGGGCTACAACGAAACCATCTACATTCATGGCGCCATGACAGCGCTGTGCGAAATGTATCAGCGGCTGGGTGTCGATCTTGGCCCGCTTGAACCCGCGACGCTGGAGAAAGGCGCGCGGGGCGACAAGACCAGGTTCGCCGGCAAGATCATCGTCTGCCCGCCCTCCGCCGTTAGCACGCCATGGGCCGAACGTTTCCCGGACCCTGTTGTCGCCTTCGCCTCCGGCTGGATGAATATCCGCCAGCGCGCCAAGGCCGGCGGGATCGAGCTGCCGCTGATCCTCTCCGACCATGCCGATTGGGACGAACTGACCACCACAGTCCGCGAGGTTAACCCGGACGAGCTGTGGGTCACCCATGGCCGGGATGACGCACTGGCCCGTTGGGCCGAACTGGAAGGTCGCAAGGCTCGCCCGCTCCACCTCGTCGGCTATGAGGACGAAGCAGGCGAATAACCCCATCCGACGCAACTTCCACGCGCGGAGCCTTTGCGTCGGGCGCAACGCACGGCATTACTGCGCCATGCCATACCGCTCACTAAACGCTGACCGCATCGAAGCAACACTGGAAACGCTTCACCACCGCATCCAGGAACGCTTCCCCAACCGTGGCCTGGCGGCGCTGTGCCAGCAGCTGCTGGAAATCGCCCGCGAGGACAAGCGCAAGCTTTCATGGGTCGCCAGGCCCAACCTCTGGCTTCGCATAGGCGTGGGCCTCGCCATCTCGGTGGGGGCAATTGTCCTGCTGACGTTTGGCTTCGGCCTCAGCGTGCTGGGCCTCGAATTCAACGGCGAAGTCTCCAACGTGCTCCAGGGTGTTGATGCCGCCGTCAACACCATCGTGCTCTCCGGCGCCGCCAGCTGGTTCCTGCTGAACCTTGAATCGCGCTGGCGCCGGCGCGCCGTGCTGAGCGACCTGCACGAGCTGCGCTCCATTGCGCACGTGGTGGACATGCACCAACTCACCAAGGACCCGACACAACTCTGGAAAGGCTACAGCTCGACCGCCTCTTCGCAGGTTCACGAGATGACGGAGTTCGAGCTGATCCGCTATCTCGACTATTGCAGCGAGATGCTGTCGCTCACCGGCAAGCTCGCCGCGCTCTACATGCAGAACATGCGCGATCCCGTCATCATCGACGCGGTCAACGAGATTGAGGATCTGACGACAAGCCTCTCGCGCAAGATCTGGCAGAAGATCATGATCCTCAACCAGCCCACGCGTCCCTGGTCGCAATAGTCAGGTCACGCGAAAGCGTGCATCGGCGCGAGCGATGATCTCGCCATCCGCCATCACGAAGGCCTGCGCGAAGCATAGCGTGCGGCCGGTCTTCACATACTGTGTATCGACTGCCAGCCACTGTCCCAGCTTCGCCGTCCCGACATAGTCGATCGCCAGCGAAACAGTCACCAGCCCGCCCTCTGGCGTAAATCCCTTCGCTGACAGCAACTGCACGCAACTCAGCCCCATCGCATTGTCCGCCAGCGCCGCGATCAACCCGCCATGCACCATCCCGCGTGAATTTGTGTGCGCCTCTCGCGCATGCAACCCGATGACAACGCGGTCCGGCAGCCGCATCGAATAGAGCGGTTCCCACGGCTCAGTGAGCGGCGATTTGCGGAAATGCGGAGCAAAGCCCTCTGGCGGGACGGCATGAGTCATCGTGGTATCTCCTCACGGGTCGCACATCGGGCCATCCGCCCCCCTATGCCATCTCACCGGATCTTCATTCTCGATTGCTGGACGCAGTATGCGCGAGGCCATACGCTCCACACAACATCCGGCGAAAAGACCGGCTGATCCTGGGAGAGAAGCATGACCATACCGATGCTCGGCAGTCGCCGCGCGATACTCAAGGCGTCCGTCGCCCTCATCGCTGTTGCCGCTGCCGGCGGCGCGCTTGCCGCGTGCGACAACAAACCGGCTGAGCCGATTGTTGCTGCGCCAGATGCAAACCCGATCGTCGCCACCAAACACGGACAGGTGAAAGGCTTCCTCGAAGAGGGCGTCACCGTCTTCAAGGGCGTCCGCTACGGCGCCGACACAGCCACCACCCGCTTCCAGCCGCCCCGCGCGCCCGAGCCGTGGACCGACGTGAAGGACGCGCTCACCTTTGCTAACTCGGCGCCCCAGCCTGTCTCCGGCGATGGCGGCGGCCTCTTCAAGTCGTGGCGTCCTGACCCGCCGATCGCCGCCAGCGAAGACTGCCTCTTTCTCAATGTGTGGACGCCTGCGGCAGACACGAAAAAACGCCCCGTCCTTGTGTGGTTCCACGGCGGCGGCTTCACCACGGGCTCAGGCTCTTCCAATGCGTATGACGGCGTACGCCTTGCCAAGCGCGGCGATGTCGTCGTCGTCACAACCAACCACCGCCTCAACCAGTTCGGCTATCTCAACCTTGCGGGCTACGGCGAACAGTTCGCGGATTCTGGCGCAGTCGGCGCTCTGGACATGATCCAGTCGCTCGAATGGGTGCGCGACAATATCGAAGCGTTCGGGGGCGATCCCGCCAACGTACTCATCTTTGGCGAGTCCGGCGGCGGCTCCAAAGTCTGCACCTTGATGGCGATGGACAAGGCGCAAGGCCTGTTCCACCGCGCCGTCGTGCAATCTGGCCCGCGCATCAATCACGCGGCCAAGGATGCTTCCGGCAAGGCAGCCGACGAAGTCGTCAAGACGCTCGGTCTCACCCAGGAGACTATCGGCGAGATCCTCACCAGACCCATCGCCGACATTCAGGCCGCCGCCGCGGGCGTGCAGGGGGCGGGCTCCGGCCCCGTGCTCGATGGCCGCACGATTGCGCGCGACCCGTTCAATCCGGATGGTCCGCCGCAGTCGGCCACAGTGCCGCTGCTTATCGGCTGCAACCGCACGGAGGGCACCTCGCTCACCCCCGCAGACAGCCCCAACCACGCGCTCACCTGGGAGACGCTGCCTGCCGCAATCAAGCAGGCCTTCCCGACGAAAAACGAGACGACGATCATCGATCTCTACAAGGCCAGGCATCCGGAGATCGAAGCGCCCGAATTGTTCTTCATGGCGTCCTCAGACAACACATTCTTCCGGGGAAGCGTGACAGTTGCCGACCGCAAGGCAGAGCAAGGCGGCGCACCCGTATTCTTCTACATGCTCGACTGGGAAACCCCCGTCATGGAAGGCAAGCGTTACGTGCCACACGCGCTCGATATCGGCATGATCTTCGATAACGTGGCAAAATCGGAATCGATGTCGGGTACGGGTCCCGAAGCGCAAGCCATCGCCGACCAGATGTCGGAAAGCTGGATCGCCTTCGCGAAGACGGGAAACCCCGCAAATCCGACGGTCGGCGAATGGCCCGCTTACACCACTGCGCAACGCAACATGATGGTCTTCCGCAACACGCCAGGCATCGAAGTCGACATCCGGTCCGAGGAGCGCGCGGCGACAACCGCCTGACCCGCTACGACCTGAAACGAAAGCGGGCGGTGTTTCCGCAGCGCCCCCCGCCGGGCCGGTGCAATGGCCT
>JAVBYB010000517.1 GCA_030824255.1 bacterium | reverse complement strand
GACGAGATCCATGGCGGCGTCATCGCCCAGATGGAACTGCCCGAGCGCAACCTGCGCCGCGAAATCCTGCGCGCCCATGCTGACGCTGTGTCTGCGTCGGCCTCGGCGATCGATGCGGAGTTCCAGCTCACCGAAGAATGGATCGACCTGCTGGCCGACCGTCTCCCGGCGTCTGGCCGGGCCCTCTGCGGCGCTGTCCGCAACGTCTATTGCGGCACGGTCCTCGCCGGCAAACCGGTCGACAAGGCCGCCGTCGAGAAATCGATCCAGCTGCAGATGGGCGGCGCCCCCGCCCGCGCCCCGCGCATCGACACGATCAAGGACGTCACGGCCAAGGCCTATGGCGTCACCAAGATCGAGCTGGAATCGCCCTGCCGGAAGCGCCAGTACGCGCTTCCCCGCCAGTACGCGATGTATCTCAGCCGCCAGCTGACCAAATGCTCCTACCCGCAGATCGGCCGCCTGTTCGGCGACCGGGATCACACGACCGTGCTTTTCGCCTATCGCAAGATCGCCGCGATGGTGGCCTCGAACGAATCCGTGGCCGATGAGCTGCGCCAGCTCGAACAACGCATCATGGCGGACCCTCGCAACGCCCGCTAGCGGGGCTTTGCCGCCCAATGTCCCTGAAAAACAGGGGAGGGCGTGTGAATAGGTCACGAAAGGCCCTCAACGGGCCTTCCAGATGGCCGCCAAATGGCTAATCTTCCGGCCCGCCCCCAAGGCGGGCCGAACTCTTTTTCGGCGTACCGCCAGGCGCTCCAACGCTTACTTTGGAGGGCCGCCACCTGACAGGAATTGGGCGACCATGAAACTGACCATCGACCGCAATGCGCTGATGCGGGCGCTGTCCCACGTTCAGGCCGTGGTTGAGCGGCGCAACACGATTCCGATCCTGTCCAATATCCTGCTGCAGGCCGAAGGCGACCGCCTCAGCCTGACGGCGACCGATCTCGACATCGAGGCGACTGACGCTGCCGAGGCCAATGTGAAGAAGGCCGGTTCGATCACCGCCCCGGCCCAGACGCTGTTCGACGTTGTGCGGAAACTACCGGAAGGCTCCGAAGTTGCGCTCGACCTCACCGAGGGCCGCCTTGCCATCTCCGCCGGCCGCTCCAAATTCGCACTGCCCACCCTGCCGGCGTCCGACTTCCAGACCATGGCGAAGGAAGAGGCCCCCGTGAAATTCGAGATCGAGGCGGCCGAGCTGCGCCGCCTGATCGACAAGACGCGCTTTGCCATCTCCACGGAAGAAACTCGCTACTATCTGAACGGCATCTACCTGCACCATGCCAAGGGTCCGAAGGGTCCCGTCCTGCGCACCGTGGCGACCGACGGCCACCGCCTCGCATTGGCCGAGACCGACGCGCCGAAAGGTTCCGCCGCGCTCAAGGGCGTCATCGTTCCGCGCAAGGCCGTCGCCGAAGCGCGCCGCCTGCTCGACGACGCGCCGGAGATCGTCACAGTCGAAGCCTCGGACGCCAAGATCGTCTTCCGCATCGGCGAAGCCGTTCTGACATCGAAACTGATCGACGGCTCCTTCCCGGATTATCAGCGCGTCATTCCGAAAGAGAATGGCCGCATCCTCAGCGTCGACACCAAGCTGTTCAAGGCCGCGGTCGATCGCGTCGCGACGGTATCAGCCGAACGCTCGCGTTCGGTGAAGCTCAGCCTCACGGCAGGCAGGGTCACGCTTGCGGTCTCGCATTCTGAGTCCGGCCATGGCGTCGAGGACGTTGAGGCTGATTACAGCAGCGAGCCCATGGAGATCGGTTTCAACGCGAAATACCTGCTCGATGTCGCCGGCCAGATCGAAAGCGACGAGACGCGCATCGAGTTCAACGACGCCGCCTCGCCCGCGCGCGTGCTGGATGCGAAAGACGAAGGCGCGCAATACGTTCTGATGCCGCTGCGCGTCTAAGCCGGCAGCGCTGATGTTGTGCCCCCAGGATCCACGCTGATTTTCGGGGTGCCCCATGATGTTTTCCGAGCTTCCAGACTGCGTCAGGTCTGCAATGCGCGAGGCCAGTCCGGGCAAGTTCCGCTATCGCCCTACAAGTGAAATCCAGACGTCGAAAGCATCGGGTTTCGTTCCGCTGGATCCAACACTTCCCTATGGTCTGCTCAACGCGTACCGGCCGTTCACGCCAGCGGATTTAACTTCAAAGTTTTACACCTCCGTCAGTGGCGGCGAGGGTTTCGAGGCATTGAGCGAGGATATCGTCTATGCCGCATTTCCACCGGGAGA
Organism: bacterium; assembly: GCA_030824255.1. Lineage (GTDB taxonomy): Bacteria > Pseudomonadota > Alphaproteobacteria > Caulobacterales > Hyphomonadaceae > UBA7672. Next base: position 8,716 of record JAVBYB010000517.1, on the reverse strand, counting down.
TCCGACAACAGAGCCAAGTTTCCCGATTAGCCGCGAACCCGCCTTTTACGCGGTCAGCCATTTCCACTGCTGGGCCGCCAAGCCAAGTGTCCACGCTTGCTTGCGAGACTTTCCTGCCTTTCTGCCTTCACATTCAAAGCCAGCCTATGAACGGCGGCAGGGCGAGGAACAACGCCTCGTTGCCTTCCTGATCGACTTTCCGATCGACGATGTGATCGACTATGCGAACTCCGAATGCGATTGGAGCATTTATCCTGCGCCGCCGGGCACGCCGCAGCGGCCGGAAAATTTCTTTTACATGCCCGACCCCGCGCCTCGTGTTTTGCCGACGTGCATTCGGGATGCGCAGTTTCGGGCCCCCATCGTGCGCGACAGGCATGCCAGAACGAATATCTTCATCAGCCGTGACGTGCTGGAAATGCTGCACGATAGGTCCGTCAAGGGGCCGGACTACTCGGTTCTCGACTGATCCGCCGCGCGCAATGCTCTTGAATGACAGTCGCGAGAGTTTGTGACAGGGGATGTCTTCGCGATGAATGACGCCCTCGAACCTCGCCGTCCGCACGTGCGCCTCATGCGCATGGGGCTACGCAATTTCCGCAACTATGCGGAACTCGACCTGCGTCTCGATGGCCGCCATGTCTGCCTCTATGGCGCGAACGGGTCGGGCAAGACCAACCTGCTCGAAGCCGTTTCCATGCTCTCGCCCGGCCGCGGCCTGCGCAGCACGGAATTCTCCGACCTCGTCCGCCAGACGCCTGATGGGAACTCCGCCAGCGGCTGGGCCATCTCCGCCGGCGTGCAGGATGGCGAGATCGACCGCCGCATCTCCCTCTCGCTCGAGATCGACGATCAGGGCCGCTCCAAACGCTCCGCCCGGCTTGATGGGGTGGAGACCACCCAGACTGATCTCGGCGAGCTTATGCGCATCATCTGGCTCACGCCCGCGCAGGACAGGGTATTCGCTGGTCCCGCAGGCGACCGGCGCAAGTTTCTCGACCGCCAGGTGCTCGCGCACTTCCCAAGCCATGCCGGCGCGGCCGCGGCTTACGAAAAGGCGATGCGCCAGCGGAATGCGTTGCTGGAGCAGGGCAGGAGCGACCCCGCCTGGCTCGACGCCATCGAGCTCGGCATGGCCTCCGCCGCCGCCGCTATGGCGATCCACCGCATCGACGCCGTGAAAGTCATGCAGGAGGCGATCCTCGCCCGGCCCGAGGGCGCCTTCCCCAAGGCGCTGATCGACCTCGACGGCGAGTTCGAGAACCACGCCGCTCACGGCATGGCCCTTACCGACATCGAGCAGGAAATCGTCGTCCAGCTGCGCGAAAACCGCCCCCGCGACCGCGCCGCCGGACGCACCACGGAGGGCGTTCACAGGACGGATTTGCGCGTCTTTCACGCCCCCAAGGGCCTGCCCGCGGACCAGTGCTCCACAGGCGAGCAAAAAGCCTTGTTAATAGGGCTTATTTTAGCGAACGCGCAGGCGCTTTTCGAGCGTGATTTTGCCCCCTCTCCCCTGCTATTACTGGATGAGGCGGCGGCCCATCTCGATTCGGATCGGCGCGCCGCATTGTACGACGAACTGGCCGCGCTCGGCGGTCAGTCCTGGCTCACAGGAACGGACCGATCCCTGTTCGATGCTTTCGGCGACCGCGCCCAGCGGTTCGAGGTGTCTGACGGCGCGGTCCGCGATGGCTGAGTCGCAAAGAGGTTTTTATGTCTGACGTGACCGACAAGGGCGAGCCGAACCAGAACAGCTACGGCGCCGACAGCATCAAGGTGCTTCGCGGGCTCGATGCGGTGCGCAAGCGTCCAGGCATGTATATCGGCGACACCGACGATGGCTCGGGCCTGCACCACATGGTCTACGAGGTCGTCGACAACTCGATCGACGAAGCGCTCGCGGGCCATGCCGACCACGTTGCCGTGACGCTCTATCCCGATGGTTCGGCCGAGGTCGGCGACAATGGTCGCGGCATCCCGGTCGATATCCACGCCGAGGAAGGCGTGAGCGCAGCCGAAGTCGTGATGACCCAGCTGCACGCGGGCGGAAAATTTTCCAACACCGAGGAAGAGGGTTCCTACAAGGTCTCCGGCGGCCTGCACGGCGTCGGCGTTTCCGTCGTCAACGCGCTGTCGGAATATCTCGACCTCACGATCCGTCGCAACGGCAAGGTCCACACCATGCGCTTCCGCATGGGTGAGCCGGAAGCGCCGCTGCGTATCATCGGTGATGCGCCGATGAAGGAAGACGGCTCGCGCTTCGAGACGGGCACAACGGTGCGCTTCCTGCCGTCGCCCGCGACATTCACGATGGTGGAGTTCAAGCGCGAGACGCTGGAGCATCGCCTGCGCGAGCTGGCCTTCCTGAACTCTGGCGTGAAGATCGTCTTCCGTGATCTGCGTGGGCCCGAGCCGTGGGAATCCATCATGCAGTATGAAGGCGGCGTCGAAGCCTTCGTGAAGCATATCGACCGCCAGCGCACCGCGGCGATTCCGAAGCCAATCTACACGATGACCAAGAAGGACGGCGTCGTCGTGGAAGCCGCCCTGCAGTGGAATGACGGCTACTACGAAAACGTCATGTGCTTCACCAACAACATCCCCCAGCGCGATGGCGGCACGCACCTTGCGGGCTTCCGCGGCGCCCTTACGCGCGTGATCAACAAGTACGCGCAAGAGACGGGTCTTGCGAAAAAAGAGAAGGTCGACATCTCCGGCGATGATGCGCGCGAGGGTCTGACATGCGTGCTGTCGGTGAAGGTCCCGGACCCGAAATTCTCGAGCCAAACCAAGGATAAACTTGTCTCGTCCGAGGTGCGCCCCATCGTGGAAAGCCTGATGACGGATGCGCTGAGCCAGTGGTTCGAGGAGAACCCGGCGCCTGCAAAGCAGGTCATGCAGAAGATCGTCGAAGCCGCCGCTGCACGCGAAGCCGCCCGCAAGGCGCGCGAGCTCACGCGCCGCAAGTCCGCGCTCGACATCACCTCGCTGCCCGGCAAGCTTGCCGACTGCCAGGAGAAGGATCCGGCCAAATCCGAAATCTTCATCGTCGAGGGTGACTCGGCCGGTGGTTCAGCCAAGCAGGGCCGCAACCGCGAGAACCAGGCCGTCCTCCCGCTGCGCGGAAAAATCCTCAACGTCGAGCGTGCGCGTTTCGACAAGATGCTCTCGTCCGATCAGGTCGGCACGCTGATCACGGCGCTTGGGGGCGGCATCGGGCGTCGCTCCGAGACCAACCCCAGCGAGGGATTCCAGATCGAGAAGATGCGCTACCATCGCATCGTCATCATGACCGATGCCGACGTCGACGGCGCTCACATCCGCACATTGCTGCTGACCTTCTTCTATCGCCAGATGCCGGAAGTGATCGAGAAGGGTTATCTCTACATCGCCCAGCCGCCGCTCTACAAAGCCGAGCGTGGCAAGTCCGAGCGTTATCTCAAGGACGATGCCGAGCTTGACGAGTATCTCATCTCGGAAGGCGTGAAGGGGCAGGGGCTCATTCTCGAAAGCGGCGAACAGATCGGCGGCGCCGATCTCGGCGCTCGCGTGAAGGAAGCCGCCATCTTCAAATCGACGCTCACGCGCCTCTCGCTGCGCGCGCCCGCCAATGTGGTCGAACAGGCTGCCCTTGCCGGCGTGCTGAAGCCCGGCGCGGGCCAGGCTCAGGCCGATCTCGCTGCGAAGCGCCTCAATCGCATCGCGGAAGAGGGCGAGGATACGTGGGTGGGCTCGCTCACTGATGGCTTTGCTGTCTTCTCGCGCATCGTGCGCGGCGTCGAAGAAAAAGCGGCGCTCGATCCCGCCCTGCTGGCGACGCCGGATGCGCGCCGCCTTGCCGAGCGCGCCGAGGCGCTGGGCGACCTCTATGCCGAGCGCTCCATCCTGCGCCATGAAAAGAGCGGCGATGCCCCGGTGTTTGGCCCCGTCTCCCTTCTCAAGGCGGTGCTCGACAGCGGCGCCCGCGGCATCAAGATCCAGCGCTACAAGGGTCTCGGCGAGATGAACCCGGAACAGCTCTGGGAAACCACGCTCGATCCGAACGCCCGCACGCTGCTGCAGGTGAGGGTGGAGCACGCCGACACGGCGGACGAGATGTTCTCGAAGCTGATGGGCGACATCGTCGAACCGCGCCGCGAATTCATCCAGGAATATGCCCTCGAAGCCGAGGTGGACGCGTAGGCCTTCTCGCCGCGCGGTGTGGTTGCGCTCCGGTGTGTCTTTGGGGTTGGCGATAAACGCTCACTTTGTGAGCAGCGTGAAACCTGTTTTGCGCGAACGCTAGGCAGTGTCAGGTTCGGCGCAGCGGCATTCCCTAAAGGCATGTGACGACTTCGTGCAAGAACATTGCCTGACTGCCGCTTCGCCACCCGGCCATACCGGGTTTGTGACAGGCGCACTGAAATATTTTGCCTGCCGTTGCGAAAGCTGATGCAGAAATGCTGCACAGTCAGGGAGGTTTGCGAAAAATCTTTCGGACCCGGACCCGCCCGATTGACGCACCGGAGTTTATGACGGGAATGTGGCCGATCCGCCGAGGGACCGTGGGGAGATGGCTTTCAGCCCCCTCGCGCTAAGGCGGGCCAATAGCGCCAAGGCGCTGCTGTGGTCAGGTATCAGAGGGGTTCTATATCGTGAAAACTACTGTGAAGGCGCACTTGCTGCGCTCCACGCTGCTCGCCGCGCTGACGGTCGTGCCGGGCGTGATGTCCTCTGCCTTCGCGCAGGACACCGTCGGCCCGCAACCGGCCGCAGAAGAAGAGCGTGACGTTGTCATCATCACCGGCTCGCGCATCGCTCGCCAGGACTACGTGGCGAACTCGCCGATCGTGACGGTCGGCCAGGAAGATCTCGCCGCGACGGGCGTCACCACGCTCGACACGCTGCTCAACGAGATGCCGCAGTTCGTTCCCGGCGTGAACATGTCCTCGAACAACCCGTCGAACGGCGGTCAGGCCAACGTGCAGCTGCGCGGCCTCGGCTCCAACCGCACGCTGGTGCTGATGAACGGCCGCCGCGTCGTTCCGTCGAACCCGAACGGCACCGTCGACGTCAACGTGCTGCCCTCGCAGCTCGTCCAGAGCATCGAAGTGATCACCGGCGGCGCCTCGGCGACCTACGGTTCGGACGCCATCGCGGGCGTCGTCAACTTCATCCTGCGTGACGATTTCGAAGGCTTCGAAGTCTCCGCCACGATGGGTCAGACGGATCGCGGCGACGGCAACACGGAATCCGTGTCGATCGCGACTGGCGGCAAATTCGCTGACGGCGCCGGCAGCGCGATGCTGATGGTCTCCTACAACCGCCGCGACGACATCTACAACGGCGACCGCGAATTCTCGTCGATCTCGGGCGCTTCGGGCGCCTCCCCGCTCGGAAGCACGATCTTCGACGGCACCAACCTGCCGTCCGCCGGCGCCATCACGGCTGCCGTGCCGGGCTCGACCAACTCGCAGACCTTCGGCTTCAACAACGACGGTTCGCTGTTCGCCTACAATGGCCGCAACGGCTTTGTGAGCCCGGGCGGCATCGACTATGAAGGCTTCGGCCAGCCGGGCGCGACCTTCAACCCCGACTTCGCCTACAACACCGGCGCGCTCAACCTGCTGACGCTGCCGCAGACGCGCTACAACGTGTTCGCGCACGTTGACTACGCGATCAACGACCACGCCGAAGTCTACACCGACTTCCTGTTCACCCAGTATGAGTCCTACCAGGAACTCGCGGCCTCCCCGGCCGCCGGTCCGACGGGCTGGCGCATCCCGGTGTCGAACCCCTTCATCACGCCGGAACTTGCAGGCGTTCTGGCTTCGCGTCCGGATCCGCTGCAGACCTTCCGCTTCGACAAGCGCTTCAACGCTCTTGGCGCGCGCCGTGGTGCGGAACTCTATGACGTGTTCCAGATCACCACCGGCATCCAGGGCGACCTGGGCATCATGGACTGGACCTATGACGCTTACGCCTCGCTCGGCCGTGTTGACCGCACCACGACCCAGACCGGCAACGTGTCGCGCTCGGCCGTTCAGCGCCTGCTGAACGCCACGGACGGCGGCGCTTCGCTCTGCGCTGGCGGCTTCGACTGGTTCGGTGAAACGACCCTGTCCGACTCCTGCAAAGCCTTCGTCGGCCGTTCCGCGAAGAACCTCTCGATCAACGAACAGCGCAACGTCGAGATCAGCATGCAGGGCGGCGCGTTCGCCCTCCCGGCTGGTGAAGTGCGCTTCGCGGCTGGCGCAAGCTACCGTGAAGACACGTTCAACCTGATCCCGGACGGCTCGCTCACGGGCCCGATCACGACCCAGCCCTGCGCCGCCAATACGGCGTATCCGGGCACGGGCGCGAACCTGCCGGCCACGGCCTGCACGGGTACGGCGACGACGCTGCTCACCGGCAACGACATCGCTGGCTTCAACCCGGCGGCCCCGCTGACCGGCGCAGGCGACGTCACCGAAGTGTTCGGCGAAGTCCTGATCCCGGTTCTGAAAGACCTGCCGTTCGTTCAGGAGCTGAACCTCACGGTTGCGGCGCGTTCGTCCGACTATTCCACGGTCGGCCGTCTCTCGACTTACAAGGTTGATGGCGACTGGCTCGTTGTGGATGGCGTCCGCTTCCGCGGCGGCTACTCGCAAGCAACCCGCGCTCCGTCCATCTCGGAACTGTTCGCGGCCCAGACGCTTGGCTTCCCCGCCATCGGCGCGCCGCAAACGGCCGCTACGGCGACCCCGCCGCTCGCTCCGCAGCTTTCGGGCGATCCGTGCGACACGCGTTCGGCCTATCGTTCGACCGCTGTTACCGGCGGCGTCGGCAACCAGGCCGCCGCAACCAACGCGCAAGTCGAAGCGCTCTGCCTCGCGCAGGGTGTGAACGCTGCGGTCATCGACAGCTACACCTACACCAACGGTCAGGTGCCGGGTCTGTCGGGCGGTAACCCGAACCTCACGGAAGAAACGGCGAAGACCTACTCCTTCGGCGCCGTGTGGCAGTCGCAGTTCGAAGATCCGCTGCTCGCCAACCTCTCGGCCTCGGTGGACTACTACAACATCGAAGTCGAAGACGCAGTCGGCACGGTTTCAGCCAGCGACATGATCCAGCTGTGTTTCAACTCGAACGGCACGTCGAACCCGACCTACGACCCGAACAATTTCTACTGCTCGCTGTTCGGTCGCGACTCGCTGTCGGGCAACATCATCAACCCGATCTCGACGAACGCGAACCTTGCAACGCTCCGTATCTCGGGCATCGATTTCCAGGTTGACTGGGCATACGACATCGGTCCGGGCACGCTCGACATCGGCTGGGTTGGCTCGTGGCTCGAAAACTCGGAATACCAGAACCTTCCGGGTGGCGCGTTTCGTGAGCAGACCGGCACGATCGGCAACGCAGTCGCTTCCACCTTCCCGGAATGGAAATGGACGGCTGACGCCTACTACCGTTGGGGACCGGCCCGCGTTGGCGCGCGCTGGCAGCACATCGACGAGATGGCGAACTTCAACAACCTGACCACCGGCGTTCCGGCGATGGATTACTTCGACCTGATCGGTTCCTACGAACTGACGGACAACATCTCGCTGCGCGGCACGGTGAACAACGTCACCGACGAACAGCCGCCGTTCTACACCCCGTCCGTGCAAGCCAACACCGACCCGTCGACCTACGACGTGCTCGGCCGCCGCTACACGATCGGCATCACGATGCGCTACTAGGCGTATCGACGACCACGATAAGGGAAGGGCGGACCGCAAGGTCCGCCCTTTTTCTTTGTCGCTTTGCGTATCCGCATCACGCGCGCGCATTCAGGCGGCCGGTTCGGCGCCAGGTTCACCTCGTCTGATTTTCAGCAGGACGTCTAATCGCCGATGGCGTGCAGCGCGCCGCCGCGTTCATGCAGCCAGGTGCGCGCGTCCTTCCAGTCCGGGAAGCACTTCTCGACCTGTTTCCAGAACCGGTTCGAGTGGTTCATTTCCTTGATGTGCGCGACCTCGTGCGCCGCCACATAGTCCAGCGCGAAGGGCGGGGCGCAGACCAGCCGCCAGGTGAAGTTCAGCCGCCCCTCGGACGAGCACGAACCCCAGCGGGAGCGCATGTCCTTGATCGAGATGGAGCGGGGCGTAACCTTCAGCGTCTCGGCATGGATCGCCACCCGTTCGGCAAAATCCACCCGCGCCGCCGCGCGCAAAAAGCCGCGGGTTTTATCTGCAAAAGCATCGCGCGGGCCGGGGATCAAAATAACGGGAGTGGTACCCAGGCTACGATCGATCTTGACGGTACGTCCCGTCTCGACATGCTTCAGCCGATGGATGACCCCGCGCAAGGGGATGTAGGCGCCCGGACGGAACAACACAGGTGGTGGTAGCGCATCAAGTCGTTCCGCGATCCACTCCACCCGCTCGGAAGCAAAACCGATCGCATCGAGGGCGTAGCGGGGCGAAGGAGCTGTGGCGATGGCTTCTCTTGCCGTAGGGTCAATACGAACGGAAACGCGCTTGGCACGCTTGTCGATATGAACGCGCACAGGCACGGAAGTGCCTGATTTTGCTAACAAAAACACACGGTGATGCGATTCCGCGATGACCATGCTAAGGCGTACCGCCCTGCGCTCGCTGACGCAACACAACCTATCCGGGGACGCTCCTGATGAAACGGAAGCTCGCCTTCGCAAGCCTGCTTGTTCTTTCCGCCTGCGGAACGAGCGCAGAGACCCGCCAGGCCCTCC
>JAVBYB010000530.1 GCA_030824255.1 bacterium | reverse complement strand
GGGAGCAGGCTCGGGCGTGGGGGCCACTGCCGCAGGCTTGGCATCCGCCGCAGATTCGGCGGCGACTTCGCCTTCGGCTGGCGGCGCGTAGTCGCGACCATTCCACCAGGCGCCAAAGCGCCCGGCGAAATCGTCGCCAGCCAGTTTTTTCACTTGCGCAAGCATTCCGCGCAGACGCCCTCGAAAATCGGCCCCCAGTTGAAGCCGACCTTATACGGGCTTGGTTAACAATCGGGCATAGCTGACGGGTTGAATTTCAACGGTTTACCGTCTGTTGCACCAGCCAGGGCATAGGCGGGGAACCCGACGGCAGGGGTGATTCCGGGCTACGGGCGAAGGACAGGATATCGCCCCAGACGGCCTCGGCCTGAAGGTCGTTCATGAGCATGTGGAAGCCCTTCTCATAATAGGCGGTCTCCACATGGGCGGGCATCTTGGCGGTGGCGCGGATAACGCCATCAACGGGGATGATTTCGTCCTTGGCCCCATAGAGCATCAGCGTGGGTACGGTCGGCGGCAGGCTGGCGATGCTGGCGTCAGCCTCCTCCATGATCGAGACGACGCCGAAGACGCTGTCGATCCGGTTGGACTTCTGGACGAGCGGGTTGAACCACATCTCGCGCAGCTTTGCGTTGTTGTCGGTGGCAACGACGCGGACGCCTTCGGGCGGTACCACAATCCAGTCCGGCCGGACATGGGAAGAGACCCAGAGGCTGGCGCTGTAGAACCACGGCAGAGCGCCCCAGCCGCGAAAGCCAGGGCCGGACAGGATCAGCGCATCGGCCTCGAGCGCGCCGGGTTCGGCGAAGGCCGTGACGGCCATGGCGGCGCCCATGCTCTCGCCGACGACGGCGATGCGGGCGTTTGGGTGGCGCTGGCGAGCGTTGGCGATGGCCGAGGCCAAGTCCTTTCGCATGACATCGTGATCGGGCCAGATCATCCAACCGGGGGAGCGGCCGAAGCCGCGCTGGTCGTAGGCATAGACAGTGGCGCCGTGGGCAGACCACCACGCGCCGGCAGATTTGAAGGCGCCGGCATAGTCGTTCATGCCGTGAACGGCGATGATCACGACATCGGGTTCTGACATGTAGATTTCGGCAGCAGCGACACAGGCGGAAGCGCCGCTGGTGAGTTCAACGCCGCCGCCATCGTCGCACGGGCCGGCCCCCTGCGCGGGTGCGTGGGCGGGATAGACATCAAGGCCGAGGCGGGCGCCGTCGAACGAAGTGAACCAGTTGTCAGAGAAGCCAGGCCGGGGCGGGCTGTCATAAGCCAGCGCGCGTTGCTGAAGCGGGGCGCAGGCGGCGGCCAGAGCGACCACACAGATGGCAAGGGCGCGCAAGGCGGAGGCGATACGGGAGGGGTGCGGTTCAGTCATCGATACAGTTTCCCAACCTCGACGGCCTCGTCCATAGTCTTATGCAGAGACACGAAAGGGAACCGATGTCTGGACCACTTGTCGAGTTGGTGATCGCGCCGCGCGAGCGGGATCTGGGCGGTTTCAGCGTGCGGCGGCTGCTGCCCTACGCCAAGCGGCGCAATGTGGGCCCGTTCGTGTTCTTTGATCATCTGGGACCGGCTGTGATGCCGCCCGGCAAGGCCATCGACGTGCGCTCGCACCCGCATATAGGGCTGGCGACGGTGACGTGGCTGTTCGACGGGGCGCTGGACCATCGCGACAGCATCGGGACGATGAAGACGATCCGGCCGGGCGCCGTGAACTGGATGACGGCAGGGCGCGGGATCGTTCACTCCGAGCGCACGCCGCCGCATGAACGCGAGCACGGTCACAAGATCGAAGCGATCCAGACATGGGTTGCGCTGCCGCAATCGCATGAGGAGCAGGAGCCGAGCTTCCAGCATTATCCCGCCGACGTGCTGCCGCTGATCGATGCAGGCGGCGCGACGGGCGTTCTGATCTCGGGGGCGGCTTACGGTCATCGCTCTCCAGTCGAATTTCCGGCGGGAATCTGCCAGCTCACGCTGACGGCTGAACGCGACACGACCATCGAAGCTCCCGAGGTTCCCGAGCTTTGTCTTTATGTGGTGAGCGGATCGGCGGAAGTTGACGGGCAGACGATTGGCGAGGCGACGATGGCCATACTGTCGCCGCAACGTCCCTGCCCCGTGAAGCTGAAGGCGGGAACGCGGATCATGTTCGCAGGCGGCGACCCGCTGGACGGGCCGCGGCATCTCGACTGGAACTTCGTGTCATCGTCGAAGGAAAGACTGGAGAAGGCATCCGCGGACTGGCGCGCATCTATTGCGGGCGGGTTCAACGGCACGTGGTTCAAGCAGGCGCCAGGCGAAACTGCGTGGATCCCCCTTCCCGGCGATCCACAGCCGCCGGGCCTGGACCATGTGCCCGACGACCATGACCACGGAGATTGGGAAAGCTGAGATGCAGTCGCAAACATAGCAGTTTGCGACGAATTGACATTCGAGGCGCGCGCAGCCAGATACGCCCCGTTCGGGGAGTAGCCGTCCGCATACCCAGCGGAGTTCGTGTCAACACACTTGGTTTCCTGTCCTTCGGGTTGGAAGCCATGGCGCGGATGACAGACCGGAAGGTCTGGATTGGCGAGACCGACGATGCGCGCTTCCGGCTAGGGCCCATGGAAGCGCTGTGTCGTCGTGTCAGCGCCGTGGCCCCTGGACGTTTTTCATGGATGCAATCTTGGTTCCTGCCGGTGTCGTTGCGCTCGCCGAGATCGGCGACAAGACGCAGCTGCTGGCCATCGTGCTGGCGGCGAAATTCCGCAAGCCTGTGCCGATCATTCTGGGCATCCTTGTCGCGACGCTGCTGAACCACGCGGCGGCGGCGACGCTGGGCTATTTCATCTCTCAATGGCTTGAGGGGCAGACATTCCGGCTGATTGTCGGCGCGGCGTTTGTGGTGATGGCGGCCTGGGCGCTGATCCCGGACAAGGAAGATGAAGGGGCGACCAACCGTTCGGTGGGCAGCGTTTTCCTGACCACCACCCTCGCCTTCTTCATCGTGGAGATGGGCGACAAGACGCAGATCGCAACGTCTCTGCTGGCCGCGCAGTACACGGACATTGTGCTGGTCACGATCGGCACGACGCTGGGCATGATGCTGGCGAACGTGCCGGCAGTGATCTTTGGCGAAGCGGTGACGAAAGTTGTGCCGCTGAAATATGTGCGGATCGGCGCGGCGGTGATCTTCGCCCTGATCGGCGTCTGGATCATTCTGGGGGCTCTGGGCGTGTTGTGAGGGCGAAAGGGGCTCGCACCTGCACAATTTCGGCAGGACTGCAGGAACGCTTGAAGACACCCGGCGTTAATTGTGCGAGCTGGCTGGAATGGACGAACGAAAGTTCAGAAAATTCAGTCGGTTTTGAAGGAGCCAGCACCTCGGTGCTGGCTCTTTTGGTTTCGGCTCCAAGGGTTACTCCCACCCTTGCGGGCAGCCTTGCGCGGGATAATGTGCCGCGCAATTGAGGGAGACCTGGATGAGATTTCTAGCGATATCGGCCGCAGGGCTGATGAGCGCTGCTTTGGCGGCGTGTGGCGGCGGGGAAGCCCGCGCGCCCGAGACGCCTGCCGCGTCGGCTCGTCCGGTGGGCGCCGTGCTGACGACCACGCCCGAGATCACGGCGGCGGACCTCGGCGCACGCATCCAGGAACTGGCGCACGACAAGTATGAGGGTCGCGGCCCCGGCACGGCTGCGGGCGAAGCTTCCGCCGACTGGATCGCTTCCGAGTTCAAGCGCGCGGGCGCAGCCCCCGGCAATCCGGATGGCACCTACTTCCAGATTGTGAAGATGGTTGCATCGACGGTGGATGCGGCGACGTCGTCGCTGAAGATCGCGGGGCCGGAAGGCAAGACGTGGGACCTGAAGCTCGGTCCAGACGCCGTGTATTTCAGTAAGCATCAGGCCGAGAAGACTGTCTCGTTTGCTGACTCCGATCTCGTGTTCGTCGGCTATGGCGTCGTTGCGCCGGAAGCCAACTGGAACGATTACGCCGGGCTCGACGTGAAGGGCAAAACGGTCGTGATGTTCGTCAACGATCCGGGCTTCATCACCAATGATGAGACGCTCTTTAATGGCAAGGCCATGACGTATTATGGCCGCTGGACCTACAAATATGAGGAAGCGGCGCGCCAGGGCGCGACCGCAGCGATCCTCATTCACGAAGACAAGCCGGCCGCCTATGGCTGGGGCGTCGTGGAAGGCTCGTGGACGGGCGAGCAGCGCGACCTCGTGCGGGCGGACGCTGGCGCCTCGCGCGCGAAACTGGAGGGCTGGATCCAGCTCAGCCATGCAACGGAGCTGTTCAAGGCCGCAGGCCTCGACATCGACGCGATGCGCGCGGCCGCCAACAAGCGCGGGTTCAAGCCCGTGCCGATGACGGGGCTCAAGGCCTCGGCGACCATCAACCAGACGGTCACCCAGACGGAATCGCGCAATGTGATCGCGACGATCAAGGGCACGGAAAAGCCGGATGAGCATCTGCTGCTCATGGGCCACTGGGACCATCTCGGAATTACCAAGAGCGACGATCCGAATGCTGACGTGATCAACAATGGCGCGGTGGACAACGCCACTGGCATCGCGGCCATCATGGAGATCGCCGAGAAGTTCGGCGCGGGGCCGGCACCCAAGCGCTCGGTGACTTTCCTTGCGGTGACGCTGGAAGAGTCTGGCCTGCTCGGCTCAGCTTATTTCGGCGAGAACCCGCTGATCCCGCTCAAGAACATCGTGGGCGGCATCAACCTCGATGCGCTGCAGCCCTCGGGCCTTGCCAAGAACGTGCTGGTCATCGGCCAGGGCGCTTCGGAGCTGGAAGACACGCTGAAGGCCGTGCTGGATGAAAAGGGTCGCGTGATCCTGCCCGACCAGAGCCCGGAGAACGGCTATTTCTATCGCTCGGACCACATCAGCCTCGCCAAGAAAGGCGTGCCGATGATGTACATCGACAGCGGCAACGACCTGGTTGAAGGCGGCGTCGCAGCGGGCGACGCAATCGGCAAAAAGTATACCGACGAGGCCTATCACAAGCCGGCCGACGAATACGCACCGGACTGGAACCTTGCCGGCATGGAAGCGGACGTGAACGTGGACTACGAGGTGATCAACCGCCTCTCCAATTCCGATGTGTGGCCGAACTGGCGCGAAGGGAACGAGTTCAAGGCGCTGCGCGACGCACAGCGCGCCGCGCCGTAAGGCTCGGTCACGCGATGACGACGAAGGGCGGAGCCACAAGCTCCGCCCTTTCTGTTTTTGCGGGGCGCGCTAACCTGTACGCATAGGGGAGTCTGCCATGCCGCTTGATCGTTCCAAACTGCACAAGGGATTCCAGACCTATCTCGCCAATGCCGAGAAGGCGTCGGGCAAGACGTATGAGGATTTCGCGATCGCCCTCTCGAAGTCCGGGCTGAAGAAGCATGGCGAATTGCGGGCGCACCTGATGGACAGGATGGGGATTGGTCATGGCCATGCGAACGCAGTGGTGGCGATCTGGATGTTGCCGGGGAACGGCGGACCGGCGCTGGCAACGGAGACCGCGGCGGTGAAAGGACCCGTAAAGGGGCCGGTGGTGAAGAATGCTATCGCGAAGAAGACGGCGGCGAAGAAGAAGTGACGCGGACGGCTAGAGCGTCTTCGTCATGAAGCGGCTGAAGGGATCTTCGGTGTAGCTGCCGAAGGGGCCGCAGAAGGTGAAGCCGACGCTTTCGTAGAGCTTGAGCGCGGGGTCGAAGGCGGGCGTGGAGCCAGTTTCGAGCCAGAGGGCTTTCAGGCCGGCCCTGCGGGCTTCTGCGAGGATGAGATCGAGCATCGCCCTGCCCGCGCCCTTGCCGAGAAAGGAGTCAGCGACGCGCATCGACTTGATCTCGCCGTTCTCGCCATCGAGATCCTTCAGCGCGCCCATGACGGCGATCTCGTCACCGATCCACCCGGACCAGAAAGTGACGCCCGGCTGGCGGAGCTTGTCGATGTCGAAGGCGTGGACGCTTTCGGGCGGTGAGTTCTCGTGCATGCCGGCGAGATGGCGCCTTATCAGCGCCTGCGTCTGCTGGCTGGTGAGATCGTCGATGCGGAATTCGATGCCTGCCATGCGTTCGGGATAACGCCCGGCGCGGCAAAAGTCAGCCTGCGGGCAACCTCGGGAGCGACGAAACGTTGAAGACGCTGGCAAAGGAGGCGCCCATGACGCTTCGGACGGATTTGATCTCCATCGAGCGCGGCTTCTGGACCGACGGCGAGGCGTATTACCTTGCACATGTCGATGAAGATTGCCTGCTGGCCTTTGGGCAGATGGCCGGCGTTCACGGGCGGGAAAAGATGGCGAGGATGGCGGGGCAGAATCGCTGGCAGGCGGTTCACATGGAGGAGAAGGGTTTCGTCACGCCGACGCCTGACACCGCCATTCTGACCTATGAAGCACATGGCATCCGCGCCAATGGCGAGAAGTATGATGCGCTGGTGTCGACCAGCTATGTGAAGCGCGGCGGCGAATGGAAGATGTCATTCCACCAGCAGACGCCGCTATCCGAGAAGTTGCACTGACGCTGGCTACATCCGCTCCGGCGTGTCGATGCCGATGAGGTGGAGCGCGAGTTCGAGCTGCGTGAGCGTCGCCATCGCGAGAGCGAGGCGCGAGGCTTTCTTCGCGGGGTCGCTTTCGACGAGAATGGGAGCGGCTGTGTAGAAGCTCGAGAAGGCCTGCGCCAGCGAGTAGGCATGGTCGCAGAGGATGTGCGGCATGCGTTTGTCATACGAGCCGCGCAGCGCGTCGTTGAGGGCGTCCAGTTGCAGGACGAGACCGCGTTCGGCATCGAGCTCGATGGCGATCGGCCCGGGCTTCACGCCCTCGCCTTCTGCGCGGCGGGCGAGCGATTTAATGCGGACGGCCGCGTACAGCAGGTACGGGCCGGTCTTGCCTTCGAACGATATGAAACGATCGAGGTCGAAGATGTAGTTGGTGGTGCGGACGTTGGAGAGATCAGAGAACTTGATTGCGGCGACGGCTACCTTGTGGGCGATGTCGCGGCGTTCGTCGTCCGACACGTCGGCGCCGAGTTCGGCTTCCCGCATGCGGGCGAGTGCGGTGGCGTCGGCCTGCGAGATGAGTTCGTAAAGCTTGAGGATGCCGCCTTCGCGCGTCTTGAACGGCTTGCCGTCCGGACCGTTGACCGTACCGAAACCGAGATGTTCGAGCGCCTTCTCGGGCAGGAGGCCGGCACGGTCACTAGCGCGAAATACCTGCTCGAAATGGAGCGCCTGGCGCTGGTCCACGACATACATGGACAGTTCGGGGGCGATCGTGCGCTTGCGATCGACGATCGTGCCGAGGTCGGAGCCGTGATAGCCGATGGCGCCGTCGCGATTGACCAGGATGATCGGCGGCATTTCCTTCTTGTCGGTTTCGCGGGCAACGCGGATGATCCATGCGCCCGCATCAAGCTCCGCGATTCCGCGCGCTTTCAGGTCTTCGACGAGTTCGGGCACGTAGGGCTCGGCGTCGCTCTCGCCTTTCCACAGGTCAAAGTTCACGCCGAGGCTGGCGCACTCGCGCTCAAGACCGACGCGCGTCACGTTGCAGAAGTGATGCCAGAGGGCGCGATAGCCGGGGCGACCGGCTTGCAGCTCCTGCGTCGCCTTGCGGTCTTCGTCGCGACGGGTCTCGTCTGTCTTCGATTTGGCGGAGGCCTGCGGATAGAGGCGACCCAGATCATCCATCGTGACAGGGCTCGTCTCCGGATAGGGGCCGGTGAAGACAGCGTCGAAATACGGCAGGTCCGGTTGTTCCAGCTTCACCTCGTTGATGAGCTGGCCCATCTGCAGGCCCCAGTCACCGAGGTGGACGTCGCTGGTGACAGTATCGCCCATGAAGCGGAAGAGGCGCTGCAGGCTGTCGCCGATGACGGTCGAGCGCAGGTGGCCGATGTGCATTTCCTTGGCGACGTTCCAGCCGCCGAAGTCGATCACGACGCGGCGTGGCGTTTCCATTGAACGGGCGCCGGAGCGAGGATCGGCGGCGATCTTTGCGGCGCGGGCAGAGAGCGCTGCTGCAGAGACCTTCACGTTGATAAAGCCGGGGCCGGCGACGTCGGTAGACGCCACGAGCGGCGAGGCTTTCAGTGCGTCGACGATTGCCGTGGCGATCTCACGCGGGTTCCTGCCCAGCTTCTTGGCGGCGGCCATGGCGCCGTTGCACTGGAAATCGGCAAGGTCGGGGCGGTCTGACCGGCGCATGGCGCCCAGCGAAGACTCGAGGCCAAGCGCCGCAAAAGCGGCGCCGGCGGCTTCGGACAGCTGGTCGGCGAGATCGGTCTGGTTGGTCATCAGGCAGGTCCGGAGGCTTGAAAAAGCCTCGCCGGACTACTGCGGCAAGGCGGGCTTCGCAACGTTGATCGTGAACCGGGTGCCGCTTCGGTTGTAGGCGAGCTGTTCCGGCGTGAGGTCGAAGCCGACCAGCACTTCGAAGTTCGAGCCCGAGATGGTCTCGTTGGCGCGGGGAATCACGATGCCCGGAATCGTTTCGGTGTGGCGGACGACATCCGCTCCAGCCGGCCAGGCGACCTGTATGTCGAAACGCTCCTTGGCCAGGATATTGCGGTCACGGCGCGTGACCGAGACGAACACCGGGTAGGTCTTGGTGGAGGCCGTTGCCTTGGGGCCTTTGCCGAAGGCGAAATCGATCTCGACTTCCATTGTGATCGGGTTGGTGCCGATGTAGCGGCAATAACCACGGATGGCCTGTATCTCGCCCGTGTATTCGACATTCTCGTGCCGTTCGGCGCCTTCGATCTCGACCAGGCGGCTAGCGTCGTACAGCGAGGCGGCCACGGGGCACGGACCCACGTTCGGCGCGTCGTCCAGGTTGGACAGGTCCACCCCGGCGCAGCTGGTCAGAGCCAACGCGGAAAGAGCAAGGGCGGCGGGGGCAAAACGCTTCACTGGCACATCCTGACGGCAGGGCCGGACCCGGAGGAGCTCCCGGCCGACGCATCCTTGTTCGAGGCGGTGATAGCCCTGAACCCAGCCCCTGCGCAACGCCGCGAACTGCCCAAGAATTGCCGCTTTTGGCCAGCGCGGCGACAGGGGGAATGGCGGTATCGATGGAATGCGCCTATTTCCCTAGTCCTATGTCAAAACCGTCCCTTTCCGTCCTTCTGGCTGCCCCGCGCGGGTTCTGCGCCGGGGTGGACCGCGCCATCCAGATTGTCGAGCAAGCGCTGGCCAAGTGGGGCGCGCCGGTCTTCGTGCGGCACGAGATCGTGCACAACGCCCATGTTGTGAAGCGCCTGGAAGCCATGGGGGCGGTGTTTGTGGAGGAGCTGACCGAGTGCCCGGATGACCGGCCAGTGGTCTTTTCGGCGCACGGCGTGCCCAAAGTCGTGCCGGCAGAAGCGGCGCGGCGGCAGATGACGTATGTAGACGCGACCTGCCCGCTCGTCTCCAAGGTTCATGCCGAGGCGCAGCGCCATGCGCGCAATGGGCTGCATACCTTGCTGATCGGGCATGAGGGGCACCCGGAGGTCGTGGGCACGATGGGACAGATCGATGCCGGCTCGATGACGCTGATCGAAACGGTGGAGGACGTGGATGCGTTCCAGCCCGTGGACGCGCAGAAGCTAGCCTATGTGACTCAGACGACGCTGAGCGTCGACGACACGAAGGATATCGTGACCGCCCTGCGGCTGCGCTTCCCGCACCTGGCCGAGCCGCGCAAGGACGACATCTGCTACGCCACGACGAACCGGCAGGAAGCCGTGAAGGCCATCGCGGCCGAGGCGCAGCTTGTGCTGGTGATCGGCGCGGCGAATTCGTCCAACTCTGTGCGGCTGAAGGAAGTGGCCGAGCGCTCGGGCGCGAATGCCGCTTACCTGATAGCATCGGCGGACAATATCGACTGGAGCTGGTTCGATGGCGTGACCACGCTGGGCCTGACGGCGGGCGCTTCGGCGCCGGAGACGCTGGTGCAGGGTGTGATCGCCGCGTGCCGGGCGCGATTTGACGTATCGGTGCAGGAAGTGGTGACGGCGCAGGAAGATGTGGTGTTCCGCATCCCCCGCGCGCTGGAGAATGTCTGACGCCCACTGACGGGCTAACGATCGCTACGTCACGTCGAATTATGGCTAGACGCGAGCATAAACTTCGCGACGATGGCCGCATGAATCGTCGTCATTTCCTTTTCGCATCCGTCGCCGCCGCAGCCCTCGCCGCGTGCGCATCCCCGCAGCAGAGCGCAACGCCCGGGCGCAAGACAAATATCGTGCTGATCCTCGCGGACGATCTTGGCTATGGCGATCTGGGCGCTTTCGGAAACGGCATGATCCGCACGCCGAACATCGACCGCATGGCCACAGAAGGCGTGCGACTGACGAACTTCTATGCGTCGGCGAATGTGTGCACGCCCTCGCGTGCGGGATTGCTGACGGGGCGCTATCCGATCCGCACGGGGCTGGCGCGCGATGTGATCCGGCAGACGGACAAGCACGGCCTGCCGCTTTCGGAGATCACGATCGCGGAGGCGCTGAAGCCGGACTATGCGACGGCGCTGGTGGGCAAGTGGCATCTGGGCCACGTCGCGCCGTTCTGGCCGCCGACGAGCCAAGGCTTCGATCTATTCTCCGGCCTGCCCTACAGCCACGACATGAAGCCGATCGCCTATTACAGCGCGAGCCCCGGCGTGGAGCTGCACGAAGAAGAGATGGCGATGGATCGCCTGACGGAGAAATTCTTCGCGCGCGGGATGCAGTTCATCGAGGCCAACAAGGATCGGCCGTTCTTCCTGCTGCTGACGCTGACTGCGCCGCACGTGCCGCTTGATCCGCATCCGGACCATGCGGGGACCAGCGCTGCTGCAGAGTATGGCGATGTCGTCGAGGAGATTGACGCCAATATGGGCCGGCTGTTTGCGCAGCTGAAGCAGCTGAGCATCGACAATGACACGCTGGTTGTCCTGACGTCGGACAACGGGCCGTGGTGGGAGGGCTCTGCGGGCG
>JAVBYB010000109.1 GCA_030824255.1 bacterium | reverse complement strand
AGGTGGACTATGCGCCTTTCGACGGCAGCTATGATCTTGCGAGCGTCAAAGACAAAGGCGTTGAACCCAAGTCGGAGCCCGACAAGGCGTACGGTGATTTCGAGAAGGCGTTTGCTGCCTCATCCGTGCAGATCGACGCGGAGTATTCGACGCCGGACCAGGCCCACGCGATGATGGAGCCGCACGCGTCCATTGCTGCGTGGACAGGCAACAAGCTTACTGTCTGGACCTCGCATCAGATGATCGATTGGGCAGTCAGCGACACGGCGACCTCATTGGGCATCCCCAAGGCCAATGTCAGAGTCATCTCGCCGTATATCGGGGGCGGCTTTGGGGGGAAGCTGTTCACGCGGACAGACGCGGTCCTCGCAGCGCTTGGCGCTCGTGCCGCCCGCCGTCCCGTAAAGGTTGCGCTTCAGCGCCCACTCATGTTCAACAACACGCCGCACCGGCCGGCGACAATCCAGCGTATTCGGATTGGTGCCACACCGGCAGGCCGGATCGAGGCTATCAGTCATGAGAGCTGGTCAGGCGACCTGCCCAACGGCAAGCCGGAGCGTGCTGTGCAGCAGACACGCCTCCTGTACGCAGGCCCGAACCGCGTAACCAAGATGCGCTTGTCCGTGCTCGATCTTCCAGAAGGCAACGCAATGCGCGCCCCGGGTGAAGCGCCCGGGCTGATGGCCCTGGAAATCGCCATGGACGAGCTTGCCGAAAAAGTGGGCGTCGATCCGGTCGAATTCCGCATTCTCAACGACACGCAAGTCGATCCGATGAAGCCGGAGCGTAAATTCTCGCATCGGCAGTTCATCGAGTGCATGCGCGTTGGAGCAGACCGCTTCGGTTGGAACAAGCGTCAGAGCGCGCCCGGCAAGGTCCGGGATGGCGCATGGCTGATCGGCATGGGTGTCGCGTCAGCTTTCCGGAACAACCAGGTGCAGAACTCTGCAGCGCGTGTGCGGCTTAACGCGCAAGGCCTTGTCACGGTCGAAACAGACATGACCGACATCGGGACGGGCACCTACACCATCCTCGCGCAGACAGCGGCTGAAATGATGGGTGTCCCGATTGAACAAGTCGATGTCCGCCTTGGCGACTCCACATTCCCGGTGTCCGCCGGCTCTGGCGGGCAGTGGGGCGCCAATTGCTCTACCGCCGGCTTGTATGCAGCGTGCGTCAAATTGCGGGAGACCGTGGCGCAGCGGCTGGGCATGGACGCGCAGAGCGCGGCGTTCAGCGATGGACGCGTCGTCTCCCGCGATAAGTCTGTGCCTCTGGGCGACGCTGCCAAGGGCGGCGAGATCGTTGTTGAGGATGTGATCGAGTTTGGCGATCTGGATGAAAAATTCCAGCAATCGACATTCGGCGCCCACTTTGTCGAGATGGCCGTTCACGCCATGACGGGTGAGACACGCATTCGTCGCATGCTGGCCGTCTGCGCCTCCGGCCGGATTCTCAATCCCAAGTCGGCGCGCAGTCAGGTCATTGGCGCCATGACGATGGGGGCAGGCGCCGCTCTTATGGAACACCTCGCAGTCGACAAACGCCGTGGCTTCTTCGTCAACCACGATCTCGCGGGTTACGAAGTCCCCGTGCACGCTGACATCCCGCATCAGGATGTCGTCTTCCTTGACGAGGTTGATGCTTATTCGTCGCCAATGAAGGCGAAGGGTATCGCAGAACTTGGCATATGCGGCGTGGGCGCCGCGGTCGCCAACGGGATCTACAACGCGACTGGCATCCGGGTGCGTGATTACCCCATCACACTGGATAAGCTGATCGACCGACTACCCAGCGTGGCGTGAGGACAAACCAGATCATGCCCAAGTCAGACGCTCCCCAATCGGTCACGCTCAACAATGGCGTGACGATGCCGGTCGTGGGTCTTGGCGTCTTTCAGACGCCGCCGGATGTCACGGTCGCGTCTGTCGCCGAAGCCTTGCGCCTGGGCTATCGACATATAGATACCGCTGCAGCTTACATGAACGAGCGGGAAGTCGGCGAAGGCATTCGGCGTTCCGGACTATCGCGGAATGAAGTTTTTATCGAAACAAAGGTCTGGATCAGCGACTACGGATACGACGAAACCCTCCATGCCTTCGAAAAGGGCGTCGCCAAGCTGGGCGTTGAGCAGCTTGACCTCCTGCTGCTCCACCAGCCCCTCACCACCGCCTTTGACCGCACGCTGGAAGCGTACCGGGCGCTGCAGACGTTGCTCAGCGATGGCAGGGTTCGGGCGATTGGGGTTAGCAACTTCATGCCTGATCACCTGAGCCGGTTGCTCGACAATGCGACCGTCATGCCCGCCGTGAACCAGATCGAAGTCCACCCCTATTTCCAGCAGAAGGCATTGCAGCGGGTCCACGCTGAGAAGGGCATTCACACTCAAGCCTGGTCGCCGATCGGAGGCATTACCGTGTATCGACCCGCCGAGAAAACCACGTTCAACGACCCAGTGATCGGCCGGATTGCGAACGCTCAGGGCAAGTCCCCGGCTCAGGTGATGCTTCGCTGGCATTTGCAAAGCGGACGCTCGGTGATTCCGAAGTCGATCAAGCCTGCACGGATCGCCGAGAACTTTGACATATTCGATTTTGACCTCAGTGAAGAGGAAGTTGCGGCTATTGACGCGCTCGACACTGGCAAACGCGGCGGCCCCGAACCGGATACGGTTACGCTCCAAGCTTACGGTCGGCCAATCCCCGAAGCATGACAGAGGCGTCGTAAGGTAGTGTTCGAACAGGACAAACAAAGCGGCGCGTTGGCGTTGAACAGACGCACGATGCTGGTTGCGCCAGGTGCGTTGACACTAGCCGCAGTTTCACAGGCGTGCGCGCAGCCGGCGGCCCAATCGCTTTCCAATTCCACAACTCTCGTTGCCTATTTTACGCGGTCGGGAAACACGCGCGTAATTGCCAGATCGATTCACCGGGCTCTGGGCGCGGACCTGTTCGAAATCCAGCCGGCGCAGGCATATCCGGAAGACTATTACGACACCGTGGCTCGAGCCGCTGAGGAGACCACCCGCGGATTTGAGCCGCCGCTCCTTGACCGTATTGTGAGCACGCTGTCCTACCAAACGGTCTATCTCGGCTTTCCAATCTGGGGCCAAACCGCGCCGCCCATCATCCGGTCGTTCCTGCGTTCACACGATTTCAAAGGAAAGACTTTCCGTCCATTCGTCACGCATGGCGGGTTTGGCTTAGGGAACAGCCTGTCCATTCTGGCGAGCCATGCTTCGGAGGCGCGTATAGAGCAGGAATTCTCTCTGGAAGCAGATCAAGAGCGCCGCACGCTCGAGACTGCGAGCCGATGGGCCGGCGTCGAACTGAGGTGACGACAAGACAAACGGCCAGTCGGGGTCGTGCCGCGAGCAAGAAAGAAAGCATGATGAAGTTTCTGGCGATTGCATTCCTGGCCATGGCCGCTCCTGCGGCAGCTTGCGCTCAATCTCCTCAATCCGTTCCGGCATCGCACATCGCAGAGGCAACGCCTCAGGAACGTGAGTTGATGGCGCTGTCTGCGCAGAAGTGGCTCTGGATGGCTGATCGAAACACCGAAGCGCTCGCCAAGCTGTTCGATGACAAGGCGATCTTCGTCCATATGAGCAGGACGATGACAAAGCCGCAGGAGCTTGAGGTTATCCGCACTGGAAATATTCAGTACCAGCGGGCGGACATCAAAGAAGTGTCGGCAAGGTTCATAGGCGACACGGCGATTGTGCTCAGCCGGATTGAGCTTCACGCTATTGTCGGCGGCAACGTCGCGGTCAACCCATTCTCGGTTACCGAAACTTACGTGAAGGTGGGTAGCGAGTGGAAGCTTGGCGCGTTGGCTTTCTCTCGGCTTTCTACGCCTAGCTGATTTGCCGCGGGTCGTTTGACGACTTCAAAAAGAAGACGGCTTATCCATACCTCGACTGAGAATCAAAAAGTTCCGCAAGGGCTAGTCCTCCACGCCGGGAAATAGACAGCTACGGCCGTCGCACTGTGCGCTGAAGCTTAGGCGATGAAAGGAGCCGACGTCAGGTGCGACTAGGGAAGTCGCTTTCGACGCGGGGTCTAGCGTTCGCTGTGTCTGGATTCGGTCATTCGATGAGAACAGGGGACGGCTGTTCGTCTGGGCCACTCTCCCCGACCTCGTCGAGGCAGGGCTCAGCAGTTCGACTCTACTGAGATCAGTCATTGGGCGTAGATCGTGTACCGCTGCTGAGCCGTCTCAGGCCGCGGTGCGGTCAGCCAGTTGCTCACAACAAAGTCGACGAACTGAGGTAGGGCATACAACGCTGGACCGGGTGGTTAGACGACCGCGGTCGTGAGCAATTTCCCAGACGCCTCGCGACTTCATTGGAGAAGTATGCGTGGTGCAAGCAACCGGCCCAACGTCTGCGCGGGTTTCCAGGATTGGTTCTGAAAACCGGCGACGCGCCCGCCGCCGCCCGGAGATCGTCGAGTTCCCTGAACCGGTGTCGACTCAGTGGCAGGATCTGCCGACATTTCACGAAGCTCTGGACATGCACATGCGGCGACATCGTGAGGGTGCGCGCGGACTTCGCAATGCCGTTGCTGCGTCGGGCGACACCTTCAACTGGACAACCATTCGGGCGTGGCGTCGCGGGGAGAGGCAGCCGCAGAGCGCCGGAAGCTTTGAACTGCTTGCGAGGATTGAGGCGCGCTACCGTCTGCCGCAAGGCTATTTCCGCGGCAAGCTTTCTCACGCAGCGCGTGCTGTTACTGGTAGCCGCTTGTCGGGCGTAAAGCCGAGCGAGCGGCGGCGGTTGATCTGGCACATTCCGGACGACTTCGACAGGCGTCCACAGGCGGAGCAGCAGGAGATTCTGAGCTGGGTCAGGCGCGTGATCATCTCGGGCTCCACCGACTACAGACGCTTTCAGGCGGCCGCCATGCGCGACCGCTTCGCTCTCCGATTCCCGGGGCTGGTATTGGTGACGAACGCGGGAGCCGTTGAGATGGAAGCGTCATCGCGCGCCCAGTCGCTAGATGGACCGCGTGATGCACCAAGGCAGCTCCAAGCAGAGATGGCGGACCTGGTGGCCTTCAAGACGGCGACGCTGACAGTTGCGGGATACCAGCGCAGTGGCGTGTGGGGCTCCGAGACAGCCGCGCAGAAGATCGAACATCTCGGGCTCTTGTTTGGGGCGCTTGTTTCGGCGCCGAGCGGCCGCGTGCGAGGCATGGGACTCGAAGGAGCGCAGCTGACCTTTGGTTTGCTCGTCTTTCCAGCCGTCTGGGATTGGTACGTTCGATGGCGGGAGCAGCGACGAGGGTTTTATACGAAATGGGAAGTCGACATGCTTCGTCTGGCGATCGCCATTACCCGGAAGGACTTCGGTTGGCTTCGGCAGTCTCCCCATCTCGCGGAGAGGGTCTCTCCGATCGCTGGGCTCGTTTCAGACGTCGAAGTCCAGGCAGCACGCGAAGATTGGCAGTCGGCCTGCGATCGGATGTATGCACATGGGCTTGTCCGGGCGAAGGAAATCAACCGCGTCGCGCGCGTCCATCGCGATCCATTCGAGCCAATCCTGCCGATCCTCGAGGCGGACAGTCCAGTCGGCGCGTATCGCGGCATCACCGAAGAAATCATTCGCCGGATGCCCGGCGAGCGCCGCTACCCAAGAAGCGCCGCAGAAAGCGTCCGGTCATTTCTGATGTTGAGACTTGGCCTGCATCTCGGCGTGCGCCAGAAGAATTTGCGTCAGCTTCTCTATGTCGAGCGCGGAGGCAGCCCGACGCCGGAGCGTGTCCTTGAAGCGAGACGTAGAGGCGAACTTCGCTGGAGCGAGCGCGAGAACGGCTGGGAAGTC
The DNA here is from genome assembly GCA_030824255.1 of bacterium. Lineage (GTDB taxonomy): Bacteria > Pseudomonadota > Alphaproteobacteria > Caulobacterales > Hyphomonadaceae > UBA7672. Next base: position 5,186 of record JAVBYB010000109.1, on the reverse strand, counting down.
ATGATACCCGCAACCGCCTTCAAGAACTCCGGGTCCTCCTACTTCTCGCAGAAGCCCTTCCGGCTCGTACTGCCCGATCTCGGGAGGCTCTATGAGTTCATCGATGCCTACCTGGTCCGACACAGGTCGATCCTTCTTGGAGGGGCGGCGGACCCCGGGACGTTCTTCGTCAAGACGGCGAAGGTATCGAGCAAGACGGCCGCCTATGACCAGAACACGTTTTATGAAGCATGGCGCCTGATCATCCAGCGGTACGGGATCTACAATCCCTACACGGGCAGAGGCGTGATCAAGGGATTGCTGCCACACGGCCCGCACAATGTCCGCGATGTGCTCGCGACGCACATCCTGAAACTCACCGGATCCTACGAGCAGGCAAGCTATGCGATACAGGATACCCCGGAGACCGTCGCCAATCACTACGGGCGTTTCCTGCCTCAGGATAAGGCTGCCCTGGCGGCGCAGGTTCTCAACAAGGTCTGGGCCGAGTCCTGAGCCGCTCCCGCCTTGAGCTGCTCAGCCGTGATCGTCGCCACAACCGCTCGTGACATCGGAGCGAACGATGGCCCCGGAGCTAGAAAGCACTCCTCCGCGTCACGATCACGATGAGCTTGGCGCCTGCCGGCACGCGGATCGTTGGCGGGATGGCGAGGCCCCGATCGACGACGCGGTTCGACAGGCTGCTAGCCATGCAGCGGAGGCCATCGGTGGTCGCGTCGTCGGCAAGCACGGGCTCGCCCGGACTAAGGGCTCCGCCCTCGCGCGGGCAAGGGCGCGGGCTCCCGAGGCTCCTGCGCTTCGCTTCGTGCGCCCGCCGCGCTTTTCCTTGCCCTTGCTACCCTGTCCTCGCCGGACGGCAGCGGTTGCCGGAGGCAACCACCTGATCCACCAGAGCAGTCGCTACAGGTGCGGCCAGGCCACCTGACTGCTCCTTCCTTGCGGGTGTGACTCGGAGCACACTTGCGTGGCGTCGGCGCGAGCCTGCCGCCGGTGCGGGCATTGGCCTGAACGCTGACAGCCCGAAGGACCCTCAGGGAAGCACATGAAGATTGCCGAGTACGAAGCGGGAGGCTGGGAGCGCTACGAACGTCTCGCAATGGCCGTGCACGCAATTCTGAAAGAGGCAGCCGACGGGACGGGCGCCGCTCGCGTCCAGCAGATCCAGCACCGTGTGAAGGATGCCGCGTCACTCAGGAAAAAAATGGCGGGTCGTGGTGTTGCCGATAGCGACGAGCTGGAGGCGTCGATCAAGGACCTGGCGGGATGCCGGATCATTCTGTACACGAACGCCGACGTGAGCCGCCTGCTCGCGTCATCTGCGATCCACGGAAATTTCGAGGTCGACTGGGATCGCACCAAGATCCACTACCCGTTCGACGACACCGACGCCGACCAGCTCTTCGTCTCGTACAATTACGTCTTGAAGCTTGCGGACAGGCATATCACCCCGGAGCGCGGCGATCTGCGCGACATGTATTGCGAAGTGCAGGTTCAGACCATTCTCGATCATGCCTGGTCTGAAATGGCGCATGACACGATCTACAAACGGCCGGCTGCCGGCTTCGGCACACAGCGCCTTGAAGCCATCCGGAAGCGCATGACCGAGATCATGAGCAAATACCTGCTTCCCGCAGGCTTCGACTTCCAGAAAATTTCGCAGGACGTGGCTGAGCTACGGGCGGCGCAGGAGCTGAACGAACGTAACCCACTCAAACTTCTGACGGAAGCGCGCAGCAACGTCGAACGGCTTGAACTGCTGCAATCGTTCGAGGAGTTGATGCTGCCACACTATGATGATCGCGCCTCACTCGCGCCGACTATCCGTAGCGTCCTGATGTCCGTCGCGGTCGCTGCGCGGACGGATGGTGTTGCAGAGGGCGGCGGAGACGCTGAGGAAGAAGAGGTTTATCGATACGCAACGCCCACGACCGTCGTTGACAAGGTCTGCGACCTTCTCGATGCGCTACGCTTTCTCGACGAGCCGTCGGTGACCTCGACTTTCGACTGCCTCCTTAAGCTTTTCCGCGACGCGGATAATGACGATCAGCGCAAGCGCGTTCTCGCGTCGGCAGACCACCTTGCCGAGCACAACCTCCACATCTGGCAGGCGCGGGGTCCGCTCATCCAGCGCTTGCTGATGGATCGCATTGCCACGTTATCGGAGGACGATCTGACTGGCGCGCGGCGACTCGTCGTCGAGACGCTTGAAAATATCCTGAAACCTGACGTCTCCGCGACGACCAGCTCGTTCGACGTCATGACCTTTCACAGCGGCGCTGTGGCGCCGAGCGCAGCGCTGGACGATATCCGGCAGGCGGCCACCCAGAGGCTCGAAGGCCTGTTTGACGATCCCGCAACCGACGACGAACGCAGACGGCTGATCCAGGCGCTGCATGCGGGCACGCGCGTCGCATCGCAGGGCGACACCAAGGCGAAGATGTACGCGATGGTCCTCCGGACGACAGCGCGCTTCGTCCGGTTCTTTACCGAACGCTGGACGGGCCTGAGCTTCGAACTGCGCCAGACCGTCGAGCACAAGATCCTCTGGCTCTACAAGCACCGGACCACGGCCGGAGGCTTCCGGCGCAACCGGGAGGTGAAGGCGGCGCTGCACACGCTGAGGGATGCGATCGCAGCATTCCGTGACCTTACAGACCTTGATGCCGACTATGTCGTGTTCAAGACGCTGGTCGGTTTCGACGAGGTTCTCGCGCCATACTGGGATGGCGATCCCTTCGACAAAACCTTCCGGGAAGCAGAAGTGGATCGGCTGGCGAAGGAGGTCGATGAGGAATCACTGCCGCGCTGGCGGACGCTGATCGAGCGATGCGCCGCGAGCCAGTCCATCGACGGGGCCTATTTTATCTACTTCTCCCGTCTGCTGCGCGAGTTCGCGGGCCAGAAGCCCGAGCTGGCAATGACATTGCTCCAACATCCGATCGCGCATCTTGACGGCTTTCTCGAGGATCTTCTGCACGGATTGGAGGTGGGGCCGCGCTCGGGTGACGCAATGCGGCTGGTTGATCGCTGGATCGAGGAGGGCAACTACTTGCCCGCCATCGCCCGTTACCAGTGGCGCGGACAGGTCTTCGACATCAACCGTCTGACCCGGACATTCGAGGTCGCAGCGATGGTAGAGGAGCGGCAGGCCATATTCACCTGTTTGCGGAGTGCTGGCGAACGCGTGCTCGATCACTCCTCACTCCTGCAACTGGTCATGCTCCCCGCCATCACTGAACTCGCGAAGCTGAACGCGCCGCGCTGGGTCGAAGGCGTCGCGTTCAGCAAGGGCGGACTGAAAGCGATGGAGACGCTGTCTGCAGATGAGGCACGGACGGTGCTGCTGGCACTGCTGCTGTCGCCAGACGTTCCGCATTGGGCCGAGGAAATCCTCGCCAGGATCGCCAAGCGCTATCCGCAACAATTTGTGGCGTTCCTGGGCTGGCGGCTCGAAGCCGAACAGCACGAGAAGCGCCAGCGCTCCTACGAAGCACTACCTTTCGAGTTTCACGTCCTGCCCGACCACATGGCAGGGCTCGCCGATCTTGTTGTCGACGCGGCGCGGGTCTGGTTCGAGACGGGCGGCGACCTATTCCGCTTCCGCGGCGGAGCAGCGGTCGCGCGACTCTTCCCTGTGACCGCGAACATCGAGCCGGCCCTGTCCCGCTATATAGGCGGCGCCAACCGCAGCGACATCGACTTCGTCGTGAACGTCCTCATGTCATATTTCGACGGCGCGTCTGCCACTTCCGTCATTTGCAAGGGCATCGTTGCGGCCCTTCCTGCGGGCGATGATCTGTTGTCCGAAGTGGGCATCATCATCGAGCAGAGCGGCATGCTGAGCGGCGCATTCGGCGGCGTCGGCGCAAAGCAGAGCAAACGCGACCACATGCGCACCTGGCTCGACGACAAGCGTGAGAAAGTGCGCCGGTTCGCCGAAGTACAGATCAGGGACCTCGAACGCGCCATGGCTGCAGACCAACGCCGCAGCATGGAGGATTTGCAGCTGCGCAAGCGAAAGTGGGGTGAAGCGTGAGTTCAACGCCTCCCTAGAGCCGGGTGCGGCGGGTCACGATCACCGTCAGCTTGGCGCCCGCTGACACGCGGATCGTGGGCGGGATCGCAAGGCCTCGGTCGACGACCCGGTTCGAGACGCTGCTGGCCATGCGTTGAACGCCATCGGCAATCGCGTCATCGACAGGATCGCGCAGGACGACGCCGCTCCCTCCGTAGGCGACGGGATCCTCGGTTGTCGCAACGCCGATATTGATGAGCGTTCCAAGCGCTGCAGCTCCGAACACGTCCACCCAGTGGTTGTCGACATCGCCGGTCACACCGGCGGCGCCCATCGGATCGAGAGCAGCCTCTGCCAACGCCACTTCGCGGCCATCCGGCATGATCAATCGCGACCAGACGATGGCCACACGGCTTTGTCCATAGCGGCTTGACGACCGGTAGTCGCCGATCAGTCGCGCGCCTTGAGGTATGAGGAGCGTCCCGCCCGTGGCGCTGTCGTATATCGCCTGCGTGACCTGGGCAATCACGGGCCCTGGCGACTCCGAATTCACTTCAGTCACGAGACTTGCTGCGATGACCGCGCCGGGGAAGAGCACGCGATCGGTGGCGCCGTCCGCACGGGGTTCAGCCTGCGCCCTGGGTGCAAATGCAGTCAGTGGTGAAGGCGAAGTTGGAGGGGCGAAGCTGGGCGTCGTCTGGGTTGTTCCTGGCGACGTCTGGTCACGCAGCGCGAAGAACAAGCCCGAGCGGATCGCGTCTTCGATTTCCACCTGCCGGGGATCAGGGGATGAGCTGGATGCATAAGCGGGCGCGCCATCCCATGTTGCATCTTCGCCGTTCGAATATGACCGCAGCGCGGGAGCGGGTTGCGCAAACGCGGCGACATCGCCGGGGAGCGGCGGGCCAAGCTGGGGCGGCAAAGTTGCAGGGGCTGCCGGTTGGCTGGAAGCGACCTGCGTATAGTCCAGCGGCAGGTTGCGGATTGCGCCCTTTGCCATTTCAGGCCGCGCCGGATCGGACATCAAGGGTTTTGTCTCGCTTGGCTTGCGGCCGGGGTCGCTGGAAAAGGCGCCGGAGGCGAGCAGCAGCACGATCGCAACGCCCCCGCCGGCCGCGCCAAGGATCGCAGGCTTGTTGATGCCCTTTGCTTGTCGGCCCTTGACCCGGAT
>JAVBYB010000515.1 GCA_030824255.1 bacterium | reverse complement strand
CCCCTTCACATTCAGCGACTGGAAATCCGGCCCGCGCGTCATGCGAACGGGGCTGGACGTGCGCGTCTCCACGCCGGTCATCACAGCATCTTCCATCGCGAAGTCCTTGATCTGGCGACCGAACACACTGAGCGCCTCGCGCATGGCGGTGGTGGCGTATTCGGGCAGGCAGAGGTTGAGGTCCGTTGGGGTGACGCCGGGCTTGTAGGACGGGGTGACCGTGCGGATCTCGGTGGAAGGTTGGTTCTTGAGGAAGTCGCCGAGAAGCTGGGCTGGGGCAAACCAGGATGACCCGCCCGCAACGAAGGCTTTCTCTTCCCAGTGACGCTGGAAGGCGATGCCGGCCAGCGGGTTGCTTCTCGTATCCTCGGGAAAGTCCTCCGGGGTGACGCCCACGACGATGCCGGAGTTCGCGTTGCGCTCCTTGCGGGAGTACTGGCTCATGCCGTTGGTGACGAGGCGGCCGTCCTCGGACGCGGCAGCGACGACGGTTCCGCCCGGACACATGCAGAAGGAATAGACCGAGCGGCCATTCGCGGCGTGATGTGCGAGCTTGTAGTCGGCGGCGCCGAGAATGGGGTGGCCGGCGCTGGGGCCAAAGCGGGCGCAATCGATGATCGATTGCGGATGTTCGATGCGGACGCCGATGGAGAACGGCTTGGCCTCGAAAAACACGCCCCGGCCGTGCAGCATCTCGAACGTGTCGCGGGCGGAGTGGCCGAGGGCCATCACGACATGGTCGGTCTCGATCGTCTCGCCATTGTTGATGACGACGCCGGCGACGCGCTTTTCGCCATTGCATTCGTGCAGGAGGACGTCAGTGACCTGCTGCTGGAAACGAATCTCGCCGCCGAGTTCTTCGATCTTCCCGCGCATGTGCTCGATCATCGAGACGAGGCGGAAGGTGCCGATATGAGGTTTCGAGACGTAGAGGATTTCCTCGGGCGCGCCGGCCTCGACGAACTCAGTGAGAACCTTGCGACCGAGATGACGCGGATCCTTGATCTGGGAATAGAGCTTGCCGTCCGAGAACGTGCCGGCGCCGCCTTCTCCGAACTGGGCGTTGGAGGCGGGGTTGAGAATGCCCTTTCGCCAGAATTTGAATGTATCGACCGTGCGTTCGCGGACGATCTTGCCGCGTTCAAGGATGATCGGATTGAAGCCCATCTCAGCGAGAAGAAGGCCGGCGAAGAGACCGCATGGCCCCATTCCGACGACGACCGGACGCTTCTGGCCCTGCGGAGCCGCCAACGGGCTTTTGTAGCGTGTGTCTGGCGTCAGGCCGATCTGTTTGTCCTTCGTCAGGCGTTTCAGGACAGAGGCTTCATCGCGGACGTCTGCGTCGATTGTATAGATGAGCTGGATCGCGGAGGTCTTGCGGGCGTCGTAAGCGCGCTTGAAGACGGTGAACGAGATGAGCGCCGGATCGGCGATCGACAGGCGCTTGACGATCGCCTGCCGGAGCGCGGGCTCGGGGTGGTCGAGCGGAAGCTTCAATTCCTGGATGCGCAGCATCGGTCAATTCCCATGGGGGTGGCACATCGCTCACCAGACCATCGGCGGCATATAAGGGAGGTCGCGGCCGGGCGCAAACCGGGCCCGCAGGCCCGGCTGTCGTATGACGGGCAGGCCTGATAGCAGGAGGTAGCGCAGGAGGCCCCATGTTCGGGAAGACGCCGTCATTCGAGAGCCTGATGGCGCGGCTGGAAAATCAGCTGAAGCCGGAATTCGCGCAGTTCCTGCGGGATCTTGCGAAGCAGCGCGCCGGGAAATTTGCCTTGGAATGCCTGGTCGACGGGCTCAACGATACGGCTGCCGCGATACCTGCCGATGTTGCGCGGGATCTGGAGCAGGCCTGCCGTGCGGCTGGCGTTGACGAGCAGCGACGCGCGCTTGTGCGGCAACTGGCTGTGCGGCGTGGCGGCCTTGTCACTGGTCCGGAGGGTGCGACGGGCTTTTCGGTGGCGGATCTGGTGGCGGCGGAGGACCCTGTGGCGCTGGGCCGGGCGCACGGCATCAGCGAGGTGATGATCGTGCGGGCGCTGCGCGAGAAGCACGGCCTGACATCGAGCGAAGCTGTCGCGCTGATGCGAATGGTTCCGCCGAAAGGCTAGTGTGCGATCAGCTTTGATGGAAACGGCGCAGCCGGGGCGGCGCTTGAGATTCTTGTTCGAGAAACGGATTCACGCCCTCAGTGGAACGCCGGTGGCGATTCCACTTCAGACGATCAGTCTCTAGGTTTCATCGAAAGCCGTCACGAGACGTTCGCGTGCGGTCAGGAAGTCTTCCTTGAACTGCTGGACGACCTGTGCGGCCGACATGGCTTGCTCCATCAGCCCGACGCCCTGGCCCACCCAGTAGGTGGCGAGTTGTTTCGCGCCTTCATGACCGGTTTCAGCCAACTTGTTGATGCGACGCAGGGCCGGCTCCGAGACGAATGTCTGAAGCGGCATGGGGAGCGGAGTTGGCGCGTCTTCGCGCTCCCACGCATCGGTCCATGGCGAGCGGAGCTGACGGGATGGTTTGCCCGTGCGGGAGCGTGAGCGGACGGTATCGCGGGAGGTGGCCACGAGCATCTTCTGCTTGATGGTCTCGCTTGTCTCCGCCTCGGTGGTGGTGAGCCATACGGAGCCGCACCACGCGCCAGATGCGCCCATCGCCATCGCGGCGGCCATCTGTTCGCCCGTGGTGATGCCTCCTGCGGCGAGCACGGGCGTGGAGGCGCCCATCGCGCGCACGGCGCGGCAGACTTCCGGTATCATCACGAGCGTGGAAACTTCGCCACAATGGCCGCCGGCTTCGCCGCCCGCCGCGATGAGGATGTCCACGCCGGCTTGAACCTGGGCTATGGCATGTTCTTTCGCGCCGATGAGAGCCGCGACGGGTACGCCGTGGCGTTTGCCCATTTCCAGCATGACGGCTGGCGGCACGCCTAACGCGTTAGCGACGAGGCGGATGGGAAATTCGAAGGCGACTTCGAGTGCGCTTGCGGCGCCATCGGCGCGCATGTTGCGGGCGAATTCGACGTTGCGGCTGCGATCGCTGTCGAGATCGCCAGGTTCGATTCCATGCGTGGCCAGAATGCCGGCGGCGAAATCCTTGTGCTCACGGGGGATGGCTGCAAGCAGGGCGTCGCTGCTGAAGGCGTCTGACTTGCCTTCCAGCTTGTTGGGCACGATGAGGTCGACGCCATATGGTTTGCCGCCGCAATGTGCGTCGATCCAGGTGAGTTCCTCGCGCAGCCGATCAGGCGGCAGATTTACGGCGCCGAAGACGCCCATGCCGCCGGCGCGCGAGACGGCGGCGACCACGTCGCGGCAATGGCTGAAGGCGAGCAGCGGGAACTCGATACCGAGCATCTCGCAGATGGGGGACTTCATGTTGTTCGCCTGACTTCTGCCTGCGTACGAGGCTGGCCCTTACCAGGTGTGGCGTCAATTTCCCGTAGCGACAGGCTTATCGCAGGCTCGCATTGATCTTCGCCAGCGCCGCTGCGCCCGGCGTCAGGTCTGCGGTCGTCAGCTGGTTGAGGGGCTTGGCCGTTGTGCCGAGGCGGTCGTGGAGGTCCGTGGCTTCGGGGTCGACATAGAGGAGACCGGTGACGATCTCGCCTTCGGCGTGGCGTTCCTGCAGGTAGTTGGCAGCGGCAATCTTGTTTGTGGGGTCGTAGTCGTCGTGAAGTTTGCGGAGGGTTAGGGTGGAGCCGTCGTGTTGCGTGACTTCGCGGACTTCGCCGGGGGCGTAAGCCGTGGTGATCGGCGTGCGGCCGATGATGACATCGAGGCGGTTCACGGCTTCGTTGTGTTCGCGGACATAATCGAAGCTCTTGGTGGAGCCGGCGTGGTTGTTGAAGGCGATGCAGGGGCTGATGACATCGAGGAAGGCGGGGCCATGATGGCTGAGCGCGCCCTTGATGAGGGGGACGAGCTGGTCCTTGTCGCCGGAGAAGGAGCGGCCGACATAGGTTGCGCCTAGCTGCAGAGCGAGAGCGACAAGGTCAATGCCGGATTCCGTGTTCTCGACACCCTTCTTGGACTTGGAGCCCTTGTCGGATGTGGCGGAGAACTGGCCCTTGGTGAGGCCGTACACGCCATTGTTCTCGACGATGTAGCTCATGTTCACGCCGCGGCGAATGGAGTGCGCGAACTGGCCGAGGCCGATGGAGGCGCTGTCGCCATCGCCGGAGACGCCGAGATAGATGAGATCGCGGTTGGCGAGGTTGGCGCCCGTGAGCACGCTTGGCATGCGGCCATGGACGCTGTTGAAACCGTGGCTTTGCCCGAGGAAATAGTCCGGCGTTTTCGACGAGCAGCCGATGCCGGACATCTTGGCGAGGCGATGCGGCGCGATGCCAAGCTCCCACGCGGACTGGATGATGGCGGCGCTGATCGAGTCGTGGCCGCAGCCAGCGCAGAGCGTGGAGACGCGGCCTTCATAGTCGCGGCGCGTGAAGCCGAGATCGTTCTTCGGCAGGCTCGGGTGATGCAGTTTTGGCTTGAGGATGTAGGTCATTACTTGTCTGCCTTGCCAGTAACCTGGCGTGTGCCCTTGCGGGCCTCGAGACGCTTGCCGATGGCGTCGAAGAGGAAGCGGGCGGTGATGGGCGTGCCGTCATAATGCAGGATCGACGCGAGATGGCTCGCGTCGATGCCGCCTTCGATCATCAGGAGCGAGCGCAGCTGGGCGTCGCGGTTCTGCTCGACAACGCAGATTTCATCGTGGGCATGAATGAAGTCGTAGACGTCCTGACTGAATGGGAAGGCGCGAACGCGCATGGCGTCTATGTGGTGCCCGGCGGCTTCGAGCGCCTCCAGCGCCTCGTGCATGGCGGGGGTAGTGGAGCCGAAATAGATGGCGCCGATGCGGGTTTTCACTGAGGCCGGTCGAATGATGGGGCCGGGGACCAGGGCGGCCGCCGTGTGGAACTTCTTGAGCAGGCGTTCCATGTTGTCCTGATAGTCGAGGCCCTTTTCGGAATAACCGGCCATGCGGTTTCGCGATGTGCCCCGCGTGAAATAGGCGCCCTTGTCCGGGTGTGTGCCGGGATAGGTGCGGAAAGGAATGCCGTCGCCGTCGACGTCCGTATAGCGGCCGAAGAAAGCGCCGGCTTCAAGCATGTCCGCGGTCATCACCTTGCCGCGGTCGATCTGTTTGGCGCCGTCCCACTGGAAGGGCCCGACCAGCCATTCCTGCATCCCGATGTCGAGATCGAGCATCACGAAGACGGTGGTCTGCAGGCGATCGGATAGATCGAAGGCCTGCGCGCCCATGGTGAAGCACTCGCCAGGATCGGCAGGCAGCAGGAGGGGGTGCTTGGTGTCGCCGTGGCTGGCGTAGGCGGCGAGGAGCAGGTCTGACTGCTGGGTGCGCGTGGGCATGCCAGTGGAGGGGCCGCCGCGCTGCACGTCGAAGATCACGGCGGGGATTTCGGCGAAGTAGGAGAGACCTATGAACTCATTCATCAGCGAGATGCCGGGACCAGATGTGCAGGTGAAGGCGCGTGCGCCGTTCCAGCCCGCGCCCACGACGACGCCGATGGAGGCAATCTCGTCCTCGCACTGCACGATGGCGTAGTTGGTGGAGCCGTCTGCGTTGGTGCGGAAATCTTCGCAATAGCCGGTGAAAGCTTCCGCGAGCGATGTGGACGGCGTGATCGGATACCAGGCGCAAACGGTGGCGCCGCCATAGACCGCGCCAAGAGCGGCGGCGGCGTTGCCTTCCACGAAGATGCGGTTGCCCACCGCGTCGGACTTCTGAAGCTGCAGGCCGATGGGCGTGAGGTGGTTCTTCGCCCAGTCGCGCCCGAGATTGAAGGCGTTGAGGTTTGCGGGGATCAGTTTCGGCTTGGAGTCGAACTCCTCGTTCAACAGCTGTTCGATCACGGCGGGGTCGATGTTGATCAGCCAGGACAGCGCGCCGACATAGCAGATGTTCTTGAACAGCTGGCGCTCGCGCGGGATCTTGTAGGCGTCGTTGCAGATGGCCGTCAGCGGCACGCCGATGATGTGGATGTCGTCCCGGAATTTCGAGGCGGTGAGCGGCTTGGTCGAGTCGTAGAAGAGATAGCCGCCGGAGCTGATCTCCTTGACGTCATCGTCCCATGTCTGCGGGTTCAGCGGCACGGCGAGATCGACGCCGCCGCGACGGCCGAGGTGGCCTGCGCCGGAGACGCGGACTTCATACCAGGTGGGCAGGCCCTGGATGTTGGAGGGAAAAATGTTGCGGGCGGCGACAGGCACACCCATGCGGATGATCGCCTTGGCGAAGAGGCCGTTGGCGGACGCCGAGCCCGAGCCATTCACATTGGCGAATTTCACGACGAAGTCGTTGACGGCGGCGATCGGGGCAGGCTTTGGGCCGCTGATCTCTGCTAGCGTGTCCGGCATTTTGGCCCCGCTTGCGTGATGTCGATCAGGTATTTCTGCATGTCCCACGCGCCGGTGGGGCAGCGCTCGGCGCATAGGCCGCAATGCAGGCAGACGTCTTCATCCTTCACCATGACACGGCCGGTGGGCAGGCTGTTGGCGACGTAGAGGTCCTGCGCAAGGTTGAATGCGGGAGCCGTGAGCCGGGTTCGGAGTTCTTCCTCCGGCGCGTTCTCCGTGAAGGTGATGCAGTCCATCGGGCAGATGTCGACGCAGGCGTCGCATTCGATGCAGACCTTGGGCGAGAACACGGTCTGCACATCGCAGTTGAGGCAGCGTTGCGCCTCCTTGAAGCCGAGGCTCTGGTCGAAGCCGAGTTCGACCTCCGCTTTCACGTCTTTCAGGGCGATGGCTTTCTCGCGATGCGGGACCTTGTAGCGAGCATCGTTGGCGACGTCGTTGTCATAGCTCCATTCATGGATGCCCATCTTCTGGGATATGACGGTGACGCCCGGAGCGGGCCGGACTGTGATATTCTGTCCGTTCAGGAACATGTCGATCGAAACGGCGGCGGCGTGGCCGTGGGCGACGGCCCAGATGATGTTCTTGGGGCCGAAGGCGGCATCACCGCCGAAGAACACGTTGGGGATGGTGGACTGCATCGTCTCCTGGCCGACGACAGGCATGGCCCACGTGTCGAACTCCATGCCGATATCGCGCTCGATCCAGGGGAAGGCGTTTTCCTGTCCGACGGCGACGAGAACATCGTCGCAGGCGAAATGCTGGTCGGGCTCGCCGGTGAGGACGAGGTTGCGGCGGCCTTTCTCGTCCTTCTCCGGGCGGACCTTCTCGAATGTCATGCCGGTGAGCTTGCCGCCCTCGTGGATGAAGGCCTTTGGCACGAGGTAGTTGAGGATCGGGATGTCTTCGCCGATTGCGTCTTCCTTCTCCCAAGGGGACGCCTTCATTTCCTCGAAGCCTGAGCGGACGATGACTTTCACATCTTCGCCGCCGAGGCGACGCGCGGTGCGGCAGCAATCCATCGCGGTGTTGCCACCGCCCAGCACGATGACGCGTTTGCCGATCTTGTTGGTGTGTTCGAACGAGACGTTGGAGAGCCAGTCGATGCCGATGTGAATGTTGGCGGCGGCTTCCCTGCGGCCCGGCAGATCAAGGTCCCGTCCGCGCGGAGCGCCAGTGCCGACGAAGATAGCGTCGTAGCCTTCGGCGAGCAGCGCCTTCATGCTGTCGATGCGCTGGGAGAGATGCATCACCGGGCCGAGTGCCGTGACGTAGCCGACCTCCTCGTCGATCACTTCTTCAGGCAGGCGGAAGCGCGGGATCTGGCTGCGGATCATGCCGCCAGCCTTCTTGTCTCCGTCGTAGACGTGGACTTCATAGCCCAGCGGGGCGAGGTCTCGTGCGACCGTGAGGGAGGCTGGCCCAGCGCCGATGCAGGCAATCTTCTTGCCGTTCTTCGGGGCGACCTTGGGCAGGAGGGACGCGAAGTCTGACTTGTTGTCGGCCGCGACCCTTTTCAGGCGGCAGATCGCCACCGGCTCCTCTTCGACTCGTCCGCGCCGGCAAGCAGGCTCGCAGGGACGGTCGCACGTGCGCCCGAGGATTCCCGGGAAGACGTTCGACTTCCAGTTGACCATGTAGGCTTCGGTGTAGCGCCGGTCAGCGATCAGGCGGATGTATTCTGGCACTGGTGTGTGGGCGGGACACGCCCACTGGCAATCGACAACCTTGTGGAAGTAGTCGGGACGGGAAATGTCCGTGTCCTGCACGCCTTGACCCCTGCGATGGGCGCGGCCGCATACACGGTCCGCGGCTCAGCTCGCCCGGAAGGTCATGTTCGCACCGGCAGTAACCCATTGCCGCAAGAGCGAACAAGTCCGGGTCGGCCTCTACGCGAAGCGAAGGGGAGTCCGCTTCGTGCGTGGACCTTACTCCCGCAAAAGCTGGCGTCTACTGGCTGTGTGCGTCGCTAGCGCGGCAGGTTGCTTGCGCCCATCAGGTATTCATCGACCGAGCGTGCGCACTGGCGGCCTTCGCGGATGGCCCAGACAACAAGGGACTGACCGCGACGCATGTCGCCACAGGTGAAGACACGGTCAGAGCTCGTCTTGTAGTCGTTGGTCGTCGCTGCAACGTTGCCGCGCGGATCGAGCGTGGCTTTTGTCTGGTCAACGAGGCCGGGGATGATGGGGCCGGTAAAGCCCATCGCGAGCAGGACGAGATCGGCCTTCAGTTCGAACTCGGAACCTTCGACCTCTTTCATCTCCATGCCGTTGGGGCCGCGCACCCATTCGACGCGCGCGCAGACGAGGGCTTTGATCTTGCCGCCTTCGCCGATGGCGCGCTTGGTGACCACGGACCAGTCGCGGTCGCAGCCTTCCTCGTGGGACGAGGAGGTACGCAGCTTCAGCGGCCAATCCGGCCAGGTCATCGCCTTGTTTTCCGCCGACGGCGGTTTCGGCATGATTTCAAGCTGGGTAACGGACGCTGCGCCATGGCGGTTGGACGTGCCGATGCAGTCCGAGCCCGTGTCGCCGCCGCCAATGACGATGACGTGCTTGCCTTCGGCGCGGATCGTGCCGCCGGGGGCTGCGGTCTTCTCATCATCGCCTGCGACGCGCTTGTTCTGCTGCGTGAGGAAATCCATTGCGTAGTGGACGCCATCGAGTTCGCGACCGGGGATCGGCAGATCGCGCGGCTTCTCGGCGCCGCCAGCAAGCACGATAACCTGATAATCGTCGAGCAGGCGCTGGACCGACACATCAACGCCGACATGCAGGCGCGTGCGGAAGATGACGCCTTCACCTTCCATCTGACGGACGCGTTTGTCGATTGTTTGCTTCTCCATCTTGAAGTCCGGGATGCCATAGCGGAGCAGGCCGCCGATGCGATCGGACTTTTCGAAGACGGTGGGCGAGTGGCCGGCGCGGGCGAGTTGCTGTGCGCAGGCAAGGCCTGCGGGTCCCGAGCCAATGACAGCGACGCGCTTGCCGGTGCCGCGCGGAGCGGTTTGCGGCTTGATCCAGCCTTCATCCCATCCGCGATCGACGATCTCGCACTCGATGGTTTTGATCGAGACGGGGTTCTCGTTGATATTGAGAGTGCAGGAAGCCTCGCACGGGGCGGGGCAGACGCGGCCGGTGAACTCGGGGAAGTTGTTGGTGGAGTGCAGGTTCTCCAGCGCGCGCTTCCAGTGATCGCGATAGACGAGATCGTTGAAGTCCGGAATCTGGTTATTCACGGGACAGCCGGGCGTGCCTGGCGCAACTGATCCTGTGCCCTGGCAGAACGGAATGCCGCAATTCATGCAGCGCGCCGCCTGCGTGCGAAGCTCGGCGTTGCCCATTCGCTTGAGGAACTCGCCGTAGGTCTTCTTGCGGTCCTCCGGCTTTTCGTAAGACCGTTCCTGCTTCTCGTATTCGAGGAAGCCTGTGGGTTTGCCCATGTGTCTGCTCCTCGAACTCTATTCGGCCGCGACAGTCGCAGCGCGCTCTGTCTTCAGATCCTGAAGGGCGCGCGCGTAGTCGGTCGGCATGACTTTGACAAAATGGGTGAGGGCCTCGTCCCAGTTATCCAGCAGGTCGCGTGCGCGCTGGCTGCCGGTGTGGAGGAGGTGGCGTTCAATTAGGATACGCAGGCGCTCCGCATCGAAGGCCAGCATGTCTCCCATGCCGTTGTTCTCGGCTGAGGGCGAGCGCTGTTGCGGGGCGTCGGCTTCCGGACCACCGCCAGCAGGCTTCACAGTCTCCAGCTTGACCATGGAGGGGTTGCAGCGGCTGACGAAGCCCTTCCTGGGATCATAGACATAGGCTGCACCACCGGACATGCCGGCCGCGAAGTTGCGTCCCGTCTCGCCGAGCACGACGACGACGCCGCCAGTCATGTATTCGCAGCCGTGGTCTCCACAGCCTTCGACAACGGCAACGGCGCCTGAGTTGCGGACGGCGAAGCGTTCACCGGCGACACCTTCGAAATAGGCTTCGCCGGCGATGGCGCCGTAGAGGACCGTGTTGCCGACGATGATATTCTCGATCGGTTCGCGCTTCACCGTGTCGGGTTGCTTGACGATGACGCGGCCGCCGGAGAGGCCCTTGCCGACATAGTCATTGCCATCGCCGGTAAGCTTGAGCGTGACGCCGCGCGCGAGGAAGGCGGCGAAGCTCTGTCCGGCCGTGCCGGTGAGGTTCACCTGGATCGTGTCTTCAGGCAGGCCTGCGTGGCCGAACTTGCGGGCGACTTCGCCGGACAGCATGGCGCCGACCGTGCGGTTCACGTTCTTGATCGTCTCCGTGATCTGAACAGGCTTCGGAGATTTGCCGAGCGCGGATTTGGCGGCCTTGATCAGTTTGTGATCCAGCGCCCCTTCAAGACCATGGTCTTGTGTGGAGGCCAGCTTGACGGCAACGCCATCCTTCGCGGGCGGCTGGTAGAGGATTTTCGAGAGATCAACGCCCTTGGCTTTCCAGTGATCGACGGCCGGGCGCATGTCGAGCAGATCAACGCGGCCGACCATGTCCTCGAACTTGCGGAAGCCGAGCTTGGCCATGATGTGGCGCAGCTCTTCGGCCACGAAGAAGAAGTAATTGATCACGTGCTCCGGCGCGCCGGTGAAGCGGGCGCGCAGGATCGGGTCCTGCGTGG
>JAVBYB010000079.1 GCA_030824255.1 bacterium | reverse complement strand
AAGCACGAACGCGCCGTAATAATCGCCCGCGCCCTCGCGCGGTCCCGGCCTGCCATTGTCCTTGCCGCCCGCTCCCAGCGCCGCTTCGTGGAAGGCGTCGACCGCCGCCTTGTCCTTTGCCTGAAAGGCGATGTGCATCTGGTTGAGGCCCGCTTTCGATCCGGCCACCCAATATGAAGGCCGCAGCGTTCCGATCCAGAGATAGGGGTATTCGTCCGGCCCCCGCCCAAGCAGAAAGGAGTCCGCACTGTTGCCCTTGGTCGCCAGCCCGAGCGGCTTGGCGATCGCATCGTAAAAGCGCTGCGCCTTTGCGAGATCGGAAACAACAATTCCGGTGTGGTCGAGCATACAGCTCAAACCCGTTGTCAGACGACCGGTTCCTCTCCCGCCCGTGCCGCCAGCAGCGCTTCCACGGGGTCGATATCGCCATCGTAGAGCGCCCGGCCAAGGATCGCGCCGGCCACAGGCGTGCCCGCGCGCGCCTTCAGCGCAACGATGTCCTGCACGTTTTTCAGTCCGCCCGAGGCAATGATCGGGATCGACACCGCATCCGCCAGTTGCCCGGTCAGCTCGACGTTGACGCCCGTCTTGAGACCGTCGCGCGAAATGTCCGTCACGATGATCGACGCCACGCCGCATCCTTCGAAAACGCGCGCGAGCTCCACCGCTTCCATGTCCGTCGTCTCGGCCCAACCCTGCACGGCCACCTTCCCGCCGCGTGCGTCGATGCCCACCGCCACCTGGTTGGGGAAAGCGCGCGCCGCTTCCTTCACGAAAGCCGGATTGCGCACCGCCGCGGTGCCGAGGATCACGCGGGCAATCCCTGCATCAAGCCAGCGCTCCACGCCCTGCATGTCGCGAATGCCGCCGCCCAGCTGCACCGGCGCCCGCATCACGTCGAGGATGGACGAGACAGCGTTGTGGTTGACGGACACGCCCTCAAAAGCGCCGTTGAGATCCACCACATGCAGGGCCTCGAACCCCATGGCGGAAAAGCGCAGCGCCTGATCCGCCGGATCGTCATTGAATGAGGTCGCGGTTGTCATCTCGCCCCGCAGCAGGCGAACGCACACGCCGTCTTTCAGGTCGATGGCCGGATAGAGCTTCATGTCATCGCCTCGCTTTACGGTTTCCAGCGCAGGAAGTTCGCCAGCAATTGCTGACCGGCCTTCTGGCTCTTTTCCGGGTGGAACTGCGTGCCGAACAGGTTGTCTCGCCCAACCGCCGCAACGAACTTCCCGTTATAGTCGCACCGCGCCATCACATGGTCGGGCATCTCCGGCTTCATTGCATATGAGTGCACGAAATAGACGTGCGGCTCCGGCCCCAGATTGGCCAGCACCGGGTGCGATTTGATGTCCGTCAGGGTGTTCCAGCCCATGTGCGGCACGGGCAGGGTAGGTGTCGGTTCAATTCGCTCCACGGCGCCGGGGATCCAGCCCAGCCCGCGCGTTTCCGCATCCTCGCGGCCCACCGTCGCCATCAGCTGCATGCCGACGCACACGCCGAGAAACGGCCGGCGGCTGCGGAACACCGCCTCGTTCAGCGCCTCGCCGACGCCGCGCCGCGCATTCAGGCCGGCGGCGCAGTCGGCAAAATGCCCAACGCCCGGCAGCACGATGCGATCGGCCTGCCGGATGCGGTCCGGATCGTCGGTCAGCGTGACGTCCAGCCTGATTTCATGATCGTTCGCCGCCGCCTCGAGCGCGCGCTGCACCGATCGGACATTGCCCGATCCATAATCGATGATCGCAAGGCGGGTCATGGCGCGAGGGGATAGCGCGCTAACGCCGCCCTGTCATTCGGGAATGATCATGCAGGAATGAACCGGCGAGATCAGGCCAGCATTCTCACCTTCGGCTCGCGATCCCAGAAGCGCCGGGCCGCCGCCTTGATGAAATCGTCGCCCAGCCCGGTAACGCCCTTGTCACGTTCGACGCCAGCCTTGTCGAGAAGCGCCTGCGCCCCTTGGGAGGCGCCAATCGCCTTGAGGTGACCGAAAGCGTCCATGACAAACTGCACGGCCGCGCCATCCTTTGTCAGCGCCTCCGCAGCGGCTGGCGCAAGCACCAGCGCAATCGCATCCACCGTCACGGACGGGGTCCCCGCCAGTTGTCCGTCAGCTGCCAGCATCTTGCCGCCCTTCAGTTTTGCCCCGCCGACCTTCGGTGCAATCAGCACAGGTTTTCCCTTGGCCGCCACCACGGCGGCGCGCACGGCCTCGATCTCCGCCGGATCCGATCCATCGGCGAACAGAATGCCGACGCACCGTCCCTCCAGCGTCTTGCGCTGGCGCGGCCCTTCGATGATGCGCAGGGCAGGCGAGGGTTCGAGGTCCTTCGGTTTCACAGCCGCCGGCGAGGCCTTCGGCAGCGGCATGGCCAGCCCATCGGCGACACGCTGGGCGAGGTCAGGATCGACATTGACGAGGTTGCTCATCATCCGCGTGCGGACATGGGCAAGGCCGACCTTCGACAGTTCGAACACCAGCGCCGAGGCAAGGTGCGCCTGCTCGGCTTCATGCAGCGACCGGAAGAAGAGCCGCGCCTGACTGTAATGGTCGGCGAAGCTCTCCGCACGGATCCGCAGCTTCCCGCCATCCGCCTCGCGCTCGGCCTCCTCGAACGTTGTGAAGCCGGTTTCGGGGCATTCGCGCGGCCCTGTGATTTCGCCAGCCTCGTTGAGGCTGTTCGGTTCATAATTGGCGCGGCCCTTCGGCCGCATCATCTGCATCATGCCATCGCGCTGGAAGTTCATCACGGGGCATTGCGGCGCGTTGATCGGAATCTGGTGGAAGTTGGTCGTGCCAAGCCGGCTCTTCTGCGTGTCGAGATACGAGAACAGGCGGCCCTGCAGCAGCGGGTCATTGGTGAAATCCACGCCCGGCACGATATTGGCGGGGCAGTAGGCCGACTGTTCGGTTTCGGCAAAGAAGTTGTCGGGCCAGCGATCCAGCACCATGCGCCCGATCATCTTCACGGGGATGATCTCCTCGGGAATGATCTTGGTCGGATCGAGCACATCGAAATCGAAACTGTCGGCAAACTCCTGGTCAAACGTCTGCACGCCAAGCTCCCACTCCGGGAAGTCGCCGCGTTCGATGCGTTCGAACAGGTCGCGACGCTGGAAATCCGGATCGGCGCCGGCGATCTTCACCGCTTCGTCCCATAGCGTCGATTGCAGGCCCAGCTTGGGCTTCCAGTGGAACTTCACGAAGGTCGATTTGCCCTTGGCATTCACGAGGCGGAAGGTGTGGACGCCGAAACCTTCCATGGTCGCAAAGGAACGTGGAATGGTGCGATCCGACATCGCCCACATGATCATGTGGGTGGATTCCGGCATCAGCGAGATGAAATCCCAGAACGTGTCGTGTGCGCTCGCCGCCTGCGGATAGCCGCGATCGGCTTCCATCTTCACCGCGTGAACGAGGTCGGGAAACTTCATCGCGTCCTGTATGAAGAACACAGGGATGTTGTTGCCGACGAGATCCCAATTGCCTTCCTTGGTGTAGAATTTGACCGCAAAGCCGCGCACGTCGCGCGGCGTGTCGACTGAACCGGCGCCGCCCGCAACCGTCGAGAAACGCACGAAGACAGGCGTGCGCTCGCCGGCGCGCTGGAAGAGATCGGCCTTGGTGATCGCCGCCTGCGATTTGTAGAGCTCGAAGAAGCCATGCGCGGCAGAGCCTCTCGCATGCACGATGCGCTCGGGAATGCGCTCATGATCGAAATGAAAGATCTTCTCGCGCAGCACAAAGTCTTCCAGCAGCACCGCGCCGCGCGGGCCCGACTTCAGCTGGTTCTGGTTGTCGGAGACGCGGATGCCCTGATTGGTTGTGAGATGTCCCTCGGCGTCGTGCGGGCCACGCTCTGGCACATGCTGGTGTAGTTCATCGCCCGTCCCGCGATCAGAGGCAAAATCCTTCGGACGCTGCGGCGGCTTCTTGGCGGGCATGATTATCTCCTCGGGCGCGCTGCTCTGGCCGTATGCCGGCGGCGTGCGCTGCCTGAAGGGAGCTAGAACCATTCCAGTGCAAAGCGAGTCGTGGAAGCAAATGAATGCAGCCGCCGGCGCCATTCGTGCGCCCGCGTGATCAAATGATGGTTCAGATGAAAGCTAGAGGCTGCCCTTGGTGCTCGCCACCTGGCCCTGAAGCCGGTCGTCCACCACGGCTGCGGCCCGCAGCGCCCGCGCCAGAGACTTGAAGCTGGCCTCGGCGATGTGATGCGAATTCTCGCCATACAGCAGTTCGATATGCACGCACGCGCCGGAATTCATCGCGAACGCCTGGAAGAACTCCTTGAATAGCTCGGTATCGACGACGCCGACCTTGTCCCGCGTAAAGGCCACCTTCCAGATCAGGTAGGGCCGGTTGCACAGGTCCACCGAGGCGCGTGCCAGCGTCTCGTCCATGGGCACATAAGCGTGACCGAAGCGGATCACGCCCGAATAGCTGCCGATGGCTTCCTTGAAGGCTTGGCCCAGCACGATGCCCACGTCTTCCATGGTGTGGTGCTGGTCGATGTGAAGGTCGCCCCTGGCCTCGACGTTAATATCCATGGCGGAGTGCTTGGCGAAGCTTTCCAGCATGTGGTCGAAGAAGCCGATGCCGGTGGAAATCGATGACTTTCCAGAGCCATCGACGTTCACGGAGACCTTGATCGAGGTCTCCTTCGTCTCGCGGACGATCTCTGCCTTGCGCGCCTTATCCGCCATCTGCGGGCCCTTGCATTAACCGTGCGTTCGCTAACGAAACCTAGCTTAACCCGCGAACGGTCGAGGAATCCTGAATGCCGGCTCGCATTTAGGGGTTGGCCGCATGGAACGCCACCGGATTCGCGCTGATGACTGCACACACAGCCAAGGACAGCGCTCCCAAAGCCGGGGCCATGCGTACCAAGCTGCCCAAGCCCCTCAAAGGGCCGAAGCAAGCCTCCAAGCGCATGGGCCTCGCGGGCAGGGTGGCCATGATCGCGGTCGCGGCCGCGTTCTTCGCAGCCCTGGCCCAATGGGTGGTGACGCCGATCCTCGGGCAGGGCGAAATCAGGCAGCAGCGCCAGACGGCCGTGATCGCGGGCGCCAACCTGCTGGCGGACATCTCCCGCATCCACGCCGAAGCCGGCCACTGGTCCGAGATCAATAAGCTCGTCGATGCGCTGTCAGTGGGAATGCCTGACGGGCAATCGGCCGTATTCGACGCGAACTGGCAGCTTCTGGCGAAGGATGGCGCGGTCGAGCGCGTGCCGCCGCAGACCAAGCTGGCGGAACTGGCGGCGGACATGTCCGCCGTCATGGTCGAGGGCGAGCGCTACTATGCGGCGCGCAGGATCGAGTCGGGCGGCACGCTGTATGGCTATGCGGTCTATTCCTTCCAGCCGCGCGCCTTCATCGACATCTGGCTGTGGGTGGTGGCGCTGAACGCGATCGTGCTGTCGCTGGTGCTGCTGGCGATTGCGCCGCTGATCTACCGGCTGGCGCGCCATGCGCTGAAGCCGGTCACCGAACTCGAGAGGCGCATCCGCATGCGCGACCCGAAGGACAAGTCGAAACTGGCGGACTCTTCGGACGATCGCCTGCTGAAGCCGCTGCTCACCTCGATTGACGAGGTGCATGAGCGCTCCGAGGCCGCCATGCGGCGTGCGCTCACCATGGCCTATACCGATCCGGTCACGCGCCTGCCCAACCGCCTGCGCTTCGTCTCGCGACTCGATGGCGCGGTGGCGACAGGGGAGGACGTCTATCTCCTCATCTGCGACCTGGATCGCTTCCGCGAGATCAATGTCACCCACGGCCCCCGCCTTGCCGACATCGCGCTCGCCGGCGTCGCCGAGCGCCTGCGCGCCACGGCCTCGCAGGCCAAACTCACCGGCGCCTTCATCGGCCGCATCGGCGCCGACCAGTTCGGCCTGATCCTGCCCGGCGCATCTCAGGTCGCCGTGAGCGAATTCATCGCCGCCGCCTCACACGCCATCGCGCAGGGCTTCACCGCGGAAGGCCAGTATGTGCGCCTGTCCGCCTCTTTCGGTGCCGCCATCTCGCCCCGCGACGCCGCCACCGGCGGCGATCTCCTGAAGCAGGCCGAAATCGCACTCAAGGAAGCCAAGCGCCAGACCGCGTCCAGCTTTGCCTTCTTCGACCAGCGCCTGCTCGATCGCGCCCGCGCCCAGACGCGGCTCGAGGAGGAAATGCGCGAAGGCCTCGAGCGCGGCGAGTTTGTGGCCGTCTACCAGCCCAAGGTAAAACTCGAGACGGGCGAGCTTGTCGGCGCCGAGGCGCTGGCGCGCTGGCGTCGCCCTGATGGAATGGTCGTCTCGCCCGGCGCCTTCATCCCGATCGCCGAAGAACTTGGCCTGATTGCAAAACTCGGCAAGCAGGTGATGCGCGATGCCTGCTTTGCCGCCGCCGGATGGAACAGGCGCGGCATCGTGCTGTCCGTCGCCGTCAACGTCTCGCCGCACCAGTTCGATGATCCGGACTTCGTGAATTCAGTCTACCAGGCGCTGGACGATTCAGGCCTGTCGCCCAGCCAGCTCGAACTCGAGATCACGGAAAGCGCCGCTGTCGCCGACGCAGACCGCGTGGCGCGCATCATGTGGCCGCTGCGCAATCGCGGCGTGCGTCTCGCCATCGACGATTTCGGCACAGGCCATTCCAACTTCGCCGCCATCACGCGCCTGCCGTTCGACGTCTTCAAGATCGACCAGCAATTCGTCCGCGCGCTCTCCACCGATCCGCACGCCCCCGCCATCGTCGAGATGATCCTGGCGATGGCCGAAGCGCTCGGACAGGAAACCGTCGCGGAGGGTGTGGAGACGAAAGAGCAGGCCGACTTCCTGCTGCGCCGCGCCTGCACGATCGGGCAGGGCTATTACTATTCGCCCCCGCTTCCCGCCGACGAGTTCGACGCCTTCGTGCGCTCCTACCGCCCCCGCAAGGCGGATCGCTTCGCGGCCTAGCAGCCCTCCGCTACCGGCGTCGGGATGATGCCCTCCACGGGGACGAGCGCGTCGCCGTCGAGCTTCCACGTCACCAGCCTGTCTACCGGCACGCTGTTGTCATTGCCGACATAGTTCACCGCGAAGTCCACATCCGCCGTGATCGGCTTCACGACGTTGCCGGCAATGTCGATGGCGTCCTGCGACCGTCCTAGCGGCGCTTCGAGAATCTGCACGGGCCCGCGTGCATCGAACCTGAAGACGGCGGCGTTCGTCTCCGTGCAGCCCTGTCCGGTATAGCCGCTGGCGTCGACCATCCCCACCAGTCCATCGCGCAGCTTCAACGGCGTGATCTCGCCCGCCACGCCCCACGCACCCGACTGGATCACCTCGCGATACGATGCGGCCAGCGTGGTCGTCCCGCTTGCAGCTTCGAGATAGAACACCGATATCGACGCCGCGCAGGCATGGCAGCCGCCGGTTTCCTCGCGCGCAGTCACCAGATAGCTACGTCCGTTATCGCCGGGCACGACGAGGACAGGTCTTTCTATCCGGTCCATCTGGCCGGGGCCGCCCGGAACGGTGAGTTGCCCGGTTTGCGCGTCGGCGTCGGGGTGGACAATCCGCATCGCCGCCACCGGACCAGGCGTCGGAGGCACGGTCCTGGCTTCTTCGACGGGGGCTTTTTCGCCGCCGCACCCCGCCAGCAGCGCCGCGACACCCAGAACCAGACAGCTTCCCGCGCGCAGGGTCAGCATCCACTCTCCCTCAAAAACAAGGCTCTAGATAGCATGACCCGCCCGCGCAACCAGCCCGGCGCCGACAGGTGTATTATCGACTGTCGATAAATTTGCTTGTTGGCAAGGTCCGCACGACATAGACTGCTCAACGGTCAGGAAGAGCAGACATGTCATCGGAACCCACTTGGCACTCCACCACCATTCTCGCCGTGAAGAAGGGCCGCAAGCTCGTCATCATGGGCGATGGCCAGGTGTCGATGGGTCAGACGGTCATGAAGGGCAACGCACGCAAGGTCCGGCGCATCGGCGAGAAAGGTGAGATTCTCGCAGGCTTCGCTGGCGCCACGGCCGACGCCTTCACGCTCTTCGAACGCCTTGAGCAAAAGCTCGAACGCTTCCCCGGCAATCTCCAGCGCGCCGCCGTGGAACTCGCGAAAGACTGGCGCACTGACAAATATCTCCGCAACCTCGAAGCCCTCATCATCGTGGGCGACGTCACATCCTTGCTCGTCATCACGGGCAGGGGAGACGTGCTGGAACCGGAGCATCCGATCGCGGCCATTGGTTCAGGGGGCAACTACGCGCTGTCCGCCGCACGAGCGCTGTACGAGTACGAAGACGACGCCGAAAAGATCGCACGCAAAGCGATGACGATCGCGGCCGAAGTCTGCGTCTACACAAACAGCAACTTCGTGTTGGAGACCCTGGATGTATGACAAGACCGATATTCGCGCGGCCGTAGAAAGCGGCGCGATCAGCGACGAGGCGGCCAAACGCTTCGAAGCCTTCCTCAAGGCGCGCAACGATCCCGATCGCATGCTGGATCCGGAAAACCTGCGCTTCCTGTCCAATTTCAACGATGTGTTCCTCACCATCGGGATCGCGATCCTGATGGTCGGCCTCGGCTTCCTGTCGGCCATCTCGGCGATCAACCTGCTGGGTCTGCCGGCCCTGACAGACGGCGGCGCGGCAAGCCCCTATGAAATGATCTGGCGCATCAAGCTCGCCGTTGTGCTGGCGCCCATTCCGGTGATTGTCGGCGCATGGTTGCTGGCGGAATACTTCTGCGGCCGCCGTCGCCTGCTTCTGCCGTCAATGGCGCTGTCGGGAACCATCGTCTACGCCTCGGGCATTCTTGCCGTTGGCCTCGCCAGCTTCCTGATCCCCGATCCGGACCTCACGCGCGGCGATGACTTCAACGCCTGGCAGACCCTCGCCGGCGTCAGCTATGCGGGCTTTGCCGCGGCCGCATTCGCGGCGGGCGCAATCTTCATGCGCTTCCGCCTGCCATTCTCGCTGTTCCTTCTGGCGGGCGCCATTGCGGGTCTCTTCTACACCGCCGTCGCGCAACTCGCCGGCATTGGCCAGGTCGGCAGCGGGCTCGCCATGCTCACGGTCGGCGTCGCCACGCTGGTCGCTGCAGTCGCCTTCGACATGCGTGATCCGACGCGCTCAACGCGCACCTCGGATCACGCCTTCTGGCTGCATCTCGCCGCCGCGCCGCAGATCATTTTCGGCGTGCGAGGCCTCGTGCTCGGCTCCGGTTTCGCACCGGCCGGCATGGCGGATGCGACCGTGATGCTTGTCGTCCTGATCGCCTTTGCCTTGCTCTCGCTGGCCCTCAACCGGCGCGCGTTGATTGTATCCGGTCTCGTCACGTTCGGCGCCGCCCTCTGGGTGCTGGTGAACGAGCTGGGCGGCGGCGGGGTCAATCCGGTGATGATGACGGCGCTGATCATCGGCGGCGCCATCGTTCTCCTTGGCGGCGGCTGGCGCACGGCCCGCCGGGCTCTCCTGAAGGTCATGCCCCAGCAGGGAACCATGGGCCGCATCTTCCCGCCTGAACCTGCGTGAAAACGAATATCTTGCTGACATGAGCAGGCATGAGCTAGCGAAGCTGTCCAAGCCTTCCTAGCTCATGCCTGAGCTGTCATCAGGAAATCCATGTCCGAATTCACGCCCCGCGAAATCGTCTCCGAGCTTGACCGCTTCATCGTCGGTCAGCCGGAAGCCAAGCGCGCCGTAGCCCTCGCCCTGCGCAATCGCTGGCGCCGCAAGCAACTGCCGGACGCCCTGCGGGAGGAAGTGACGCCCAAGAACATCCTGATGATCGGGCCGACCGGGGTCGGCAAAACGGAAATCTCCCGCCGCCTCGCCAAGCTGGCGAAAGCGCCCTTCCTCAAGGTCGAAGCCACCAAGTTCACCGAGGTCGGCTATGTCGGCCGCGATGTCGAACAGATCATCCGCGATCTCGTCGAAGTCGCCATTGGTCAGGTGCGCGAGAAGCGCCGCAAGGAAGTGATGTCGAAGGCCGAGGCCGCCGCCGAAGAGCGCGTCCTCGTCGCGCTCGTCGGCGCCACGGCCCAGCCCGGCACGCGCGAAAGCTTTCGCACGAAACTCCGGGCAGGGCAGCTCGACGACAAGGAGATCGAGGTCGACGTGCCCGACAACGCCTCGCCCTTCGGCGGCATGGAAATCCCCGGCCAGCCCGGCGGCGTCGGCATGGTCAATCTCGGCGACCTGCTGAAAGGCTTCGGCGGGCGCAGCAAGCGCATCCGCACCACTGTGAAGGAAGCCTACAAGCCGCTCGTGCAGGAAGAATCCGACAAGCTCCTCGACAACGAAACCGTCACGCGCGAAGCGCTGCGCCTGACCGAGGAAGATGGCATCGTCTTTCTCGACGAGATCGACAAGATCGCCTCCCGTTCCGAACGGGCGGGCGCGGACGTCAGCCGCGAAGGCGTTCAGCGCGACCTGCTGCCGCTGATCGAAGGCACGACAGTGTCCACCAAGCATGGTCCGGTGAAGACAGACTTCATCCTGTTCATTGCCTCAGGCGCGTTCCACGTCGCCAAGCCTTCGGACCTGCTGCCTGAATTGCAGGGCCGCCTGCCGATCCGGGTGGAGCTCAAGGCGCTCAGCCGCGACGATCTCAAACGCATCCTCACCGAACCCGAAGCCAGCCTCATCACGCAGTACACCGCGCTGATGAAAACCGAAGGCGTCGACCTGTCCTTCGCGCCCGATGCGATCGAGGCCATCGCCGACATTGCGGTGCAGGTGAATGACTCGGTCGAAAACATCGGCGCGCGCCGCCTTCACACCATTCTTGAGCGCGTGCTGGACGAGATCAGCTTCTCGGCCTCGGAAAAACCCGGCGAAGCCTTCAGCATCTCCGGCGCCTACGTCCGCGAGAAGGTTGCGGCGATGGCCGGCGACCAGAACCTGTCGAAGTATATTCTCTGATCTATGGACCGCCGGGCGCCTGCCCGGCAGTCGCTGCGAAGCGGCCAATTCTTAGCGCTGCGCCGCCTCGCGTCGAACCGGCATGTGCTTCTTGCCCCAATCCTTCAGCCCGATCAGCGCGGGGGCAAAATCCCGCCCCTTGTCGCTGAGCTGATAGGCGTACCGCAGCGGCCGCCCC